>CAJGDT010000050.1 GCA_904502265.1 uncultured Barnesiella sp.
CCGAGGCTCGATTGTGGCAAGCACGCAGTTATGTAGCTTTAGGATGGATTTATGAAGCTGAAGATGTACTATATAAAGCCAACAACGACAGCCTTCCACCCGAGATGAACAGTACGTTTGCTGCTGTAAACGCCGATTATCTCATCAAAACAAAAAACTACGCCAAAGCTATTCCATTCCTCGAAACAGCTATTAAAGACGAGCACAACAAATCGCAAAAGGCTCGCCTCACATTCCTGTTGGGCCAACTTTATGCCATTGAGAAGCAACCTATACAGTCATACAACGCCTTCAATAAGGTCGTAAACATGAATCCGACATACCGTACACAATTCAATGCTCGCATTAAAATGAGCGAAGTGTATGCCGGAAACAATGTAGAAAAAGAGGTAAAATCGCTCGAACGCCTCACACTCAAAAGCGTCAATAAGGACTATTTAGACCAGATATACTATGCCATCGGAAACTTGTATATGGCTCATAACGACACATTACAAGCGATGAACAACTACAAGAAAGCCGTAGAAAAAAGCACTCGCAATGGCATAGAAAAGGCCGTGTGCCAGATAACGTTAGGCGAATTACACTTTGGCCGTCGTGAGTATGTCGATGCACAACCCTGCTACTCCGAGGCTATACCTCAGATAAAAGAGGATTATCCCAACTATAAGTTGCTTTCACGCCGTTCAACAGTGCTCGACAAGTTGGTCGTATATGCCCAAAACGTTGAGTTACAAGACAGCCTTCAAACCCTGGCTCGTATGAGCGAAGAGGAGCGCAATGCTGTGCTTCAAAAGATGATTGATGAACTTATTGAACAAGAAAAGAAAGAAGCCGAAGAGCGCGCACGCGAAGAATATCTGGCCGAAAATGAAGGTTGGGGCATGAACAATATGCAAGGCGGTGCCAATCAACCCGTGAGCAATACCATGGCCGGCGATGGCTCGTGGTATTTCTACAATCAACAACTTATCAACTCGGGTAAGTCTGACTTCCAAAAGAAATGGGGTTCACGTAAATTGGAGGACGACTGGCGACGTCGCAATAAGTCGGGCTTCTCAACCAGCGACTTTGGCAATGCCGGCAGTACCGACATGAGTAGCGAGAGCGACATTGCTACAGCCGACTCTACAAGTAATGCCCCTGTCGACAGCATTGCATTGGCCAATGCCGATGACCCTCACAAGATAGAGTACTATTTAAAGCAAATACCTCTCACACCCGAGGAGATGGCATCATCGAACGAAATTATTATCGAGGGACTTTACAACATGGGTATAATACTCAAGAATGACTTGGAGGACTACGAAGCTGCATCGGCCACATTCGATGACCTCGAAAAGCGTTTCCCTGAACACAAATTCCTCCTCGAAACTTACTACAACCGCTACTTGATGCACATGCGCAACAACGAGCCCGACCAGGCCGAGATATACCGTAATAAAATTCTTACCTTGTTTAAAGAGAGTGAGTACGCCATAGCGTTGAGCGATCCTAACTATTTGGAGAAGCGTCGCAACGAAGGAGCTATGCAAGACTCGCTCTATCTCAAGACATATACTGCATACCTCAACAACGACAATCCCGCTGTACACCAATACGTATCTCAAGTCAAGAGTGAATACCCCTTATCCGACATCATGCACAAGTTTATGTTCCTTGATGCAATGGCCTATATCGGAGATAAGAACTTCGACAAGTTCAAGGAGATTGTAGAGACTCTTGTAAAGAAATATCCCGAGTCGGATGTTAGCGAATATGCCGGCAATATACTCAAAGGCATAACCCAAGGTCGTGAGGTGAACAGTAATGGAAATGCTCGCGGCATGGTGTGGGAGACTCGTTTGGGCGAAGGCGATGGAGCTGCCGCCGATACAACTCGTACATTTACCTACGAGCCGTTAAGTGAGCACTATTTCTTGTATGCCTTCAACAATCGTGAAGTATCACCCAATTTGATGCTGTATGAGGTTGCACGCATGAACTTTTCACACTTCCTTGTGAAAGATTTCGACCTCGATATTGTTACATTTAATGACCTATCGATACTCATTGTCAAAGGTTTTAGCAACTTTGAAGAAGTAGTACACTACCGCTCGGTAATGAGCGACGAGAACAACATCGTGCTACCACAAGGTGTGCGACCGGTTATGATAAGTGCTGCCAACTATCAACTGCTATTGCAGGGGCATACGTTGGAGGAGTACTTCGAGTTTTTTAATAATTTCTACACCCCCTACAACGATGAAACAACCGATGATACTATGGGCGGATGACGAGATAGACTTGCTCAAGCCTCACATACTTTTCCTCACACAGAAGGGATACAGCCTCACCACCGTGACCAATGGTCTCGATGCCCTTGATGCGTGCGATAAAGAGAAATATGACCTCATTATTCTTGACGAGAACATGCCGGGATTGAGTGGATTGGAGACACTGAGTCGCATCAAAGAACGCCATCCCGAGATACCTGTTGTGATGATTACCAAGAGCGAGGAGGAGGACATCATGAACCAGGCCATCGGTAACAAAATAGCCGACTACCTCATCAAGCCGGTCAACCCCAACCAAATATTCCTCTCTATCAAGAAGAACTTGCACAGCCGTGAAATTATATCGGATGAGACTACCAACAACTACCAACAAGAGTTTAGCCGCATAGGTATGCTCATCAACGATGCCTCGACATGGGAAGAGTGGAACGAGGTATATCGCAAGCTCGTCTATTGGGACCTTCAACTCTCGCATGCCGAGACAACCAACATGGACGACCTGCTACGCATGCAGAAGATTGAGGCTAATAGCACATTTGCCAAGTTTATCAAGAAAAACTACGAGCGCTGGATAACCACCGATGACCACCCCATGATGAGCCACGAGCTATTCAAGAAACGAGTATTCCCCATGCTCGACCAGGGTGAGAAACTCTTCTTTATCCTCATCGACAACTTCCGCCTCGACCAATGGCGCATTATTCAACCCCTCATCAGCAACTATTTCACCGCCGAGGAGGAGTTGTATTGCAGTATACTCCCCACCGCTACACAATATGCCCGCAATGCCATCTTCTCGGGTCTTATGCCCAATAAGATAGCCGAAATGTTCCCCGAACTATGGGTCGACGAGGATGAAGAGGAGGGCAAGAATCTTAACGAAGCACCGCTCATACAGACACAACTTGACCGTTTCCGCAAGAACTACGAGTTTACCTACAACAAGATCAACGAGAACGCCTATGGCGATAAGCTCTTGCAGAACTTCTCACGATTTACCGACAAGCCGTTGAATGTGTGTGTGCTCAACTTCATCGATATGCTCTCGCACGCCCGCACCGAGTCGAAGATGATGCGCGAGTTGGCATCGACCGAGGCGGCCTATCGTTCGCTCACTGAGTCGTGGTTCCGACACTCATCGGCCATCGACCTATTCAAGAAAATAGCCGACAGCGGATATAAGATAATCCTTACCACCGACCACGGTACAGTGCATGTCGACACACCTATCAAGGTGATAGGCGACAAAAACACCAATACCAACCTGCGCTACAAAGTAGGCAAGTCGCTCAGTTACAACCCCAAGCAAGTGTATGAGATAAAGAACCCGAAGCTGTATGGACTCCCCTCGCCCAACATCAGTTCGACCTACATCTTTGCCACCAACCGCGACTTCTTTGCCTACCCCAACAACTACAACTACTACGTAAGTTACTACAAAGATACATTCCAACACGGAGGTATATCGCTCGAGGAGATGATGATACCCCTTGTAACACTCACTGCCAAATAAACAAAAATCATGCTGCGAATAGAAATAAAAGACCTCAACCATATACACGAAGCGGCTCGCGCCTTTATTGACAACATAGGCAACGACACTATCTTTGCCTTCCATGGTCACATGGGAGCCGGCAAGACTACCTTCATCAAGGCTGTATGTGAAGAACTTGGTGTACAAGATGTTATCAACAGTCCCACATTTGCCATTGTCAACGAGTACCTTGCCGGCAATGGCGATACGATATACCACTTCGATTGTTACCGCATCAACAAGATAGTAGAGGCGTTGGATATGGGATGTCAAGACTACTTTGACAGTGGCAACCTCTGCTTTATAGAGTGGCCCGAAAACATCGCCGACATCCTACCCGAGGAGGCTGTATCGGTACATATCAAGGTAGCCGACGACGATACAAGATGTGTAGAAATAGAAAAATAGGAAACCGACAGGTATAAAGGAAAATGGAAGAAGGAGTAAAAAACTTTCGGTTGAACACGTTTGGAAAAGTACTAATCGGAGGCTTTGCCTTAGTAGCAATAGCTGTGATGATACTAACCATCATGGAACAACAACCCGACGAAGTAGGTAGTTGTGGTGACTGGGACAAACAGGGAATAGATGTGTCGCATTACCAAGGCAGCATCGACTGGGAAAAGGTAGCCAACGAAACGAACATCAAGTTTGTCTACATCAAGGCAACCGAGGGCTCGTCACACCAAGACACCACATACGTGCGCAACACACAGCAAGCACGCCGTGCAGGTCTTGCCGTGGGCAGCTATCACTACTTCCACCCCAATGTACCTGTAGCCACTCAGTATAAGAACTTTATGAGCCTTGTAGACCTGTCGACACAAGACCTCATACCGGTAATAGATATTGAAGAAAAGGGACGTAAGCCCAGCAAACAGATATGCGACAGCCTTGACAAATTCTCGAGCATGGTGCTTGCACAATGGGGCACACGTCCTATCATCTACACCCACCAACGATTCTACAACTATCTGCTACAACGCTCGTTCGACGACCACATCTTGTGGATAGCACGCTATGGAGCATACAATTTCAAGCCCACACCGTCGCTCGAGGACAAACGCCAATGCACCATCTGGCAATACAGCAATAGAGGTATCGTGGAGGGCATAAAGGGTCATGTAGACCTCAATACCCTATTTGAAGGCGCCGAAATAAACGACATCATGCTCAAGCGCCGATTCAAGAAAACCACCGCAAAAGTATTGTAAAAAAGAGAGGAAATCTTACTCCTCGAATGGAGCGATAGTACCTTGGGTACACAGATAGGCTTCGTGGGCATAACGGAACATGGGATAGTCGCCCGAGCTGTTGCCGTAGGCTACAATGTGATACTCCTCGGGGCTGTAGTGTGCAGCTATGCGATTGACTTTCTCTCGTCCGTTGCAGTTGGGCCCGTCGAAACGTCCTGTATATCGTCCCTGCTCGACCACCATACGTGTGGCTATTACGTCATCGACACCATGTGCCTCGCACCAGGGTCGCACCCACTCATCGACACTTGCCGATACGACCACAACCTTGTGACCTTGCGCCTTGTGCCATTGCATACGCTCCACTACGGGTTGGGCAATCACGGCATCGACCTTGGCCACAAAATCCTTGCATACTGAGTTTACCTCACCTACTGAACGTCCTGCAAAAGAACGACGTAAAAGTCGCTCCTTGGTATTACCTGCATCGATGCCCCACACCGACTTCCAGCCCGAGCATGCCAAGATGACCATGGCCGGCAGTGTAGAGAGCATGGATAGCGCAAGACCACTTGCACCGGTTGCATGACGAATGTAGAGGGGCAATGTGTCGCTCAATGTGAGCGTACCATCGAAATCGAAAAGGGCAACTACGGGCTTATCCATATATAATGTAGGCAAATAACAATAACCAACCGATAATCGAGAACTTCAAGAAGCGATCGCGCATGATTATTTTGGTAGGACTCCAACTCTTCTCCTCGACGAGGGTAATTTGCAAGTAGCGCAATATGCCTGCAAGGACAAATATCGAGGTGGCATAGACATAACTGCAATTGAAGCGTGCCACAATCTCCTCGTCAACGGTGTACATGATGTAGCTGACCAATGTAATGGCCGCAACCAAGGTAATAACGTGGTCGAGAAAGTTGCGATTGTAGGCCGTAATATTGCGACGCGCCACAGCTTGTGTGCGCTCGTACTTAATGACATCGTCGCGACGCTTGGCCAAGACAAGGAATAGAGCCAAAAGAAAGGTCATGATGATAATCCAATGCGAAGGAACAACCTCGGCTGCTACAGCACCGGCAATAACGCGTAGTACAAAGCCAAAGGCAACTATCATCACATCTAATATAGCTATATGCTTGAGCCAAAGTGAATAGGCATGATTGAGAAGTAGATAGGTTGCCAATACCACATACATAGGTGTAGAGGGTATAAAGAGGACAACAACTACTACCGATAGAATCAACAAGAAAGTATATACCCCCCGAGCGACGGGCAGAGAAACTCTGCCCGAAGCGATGGGTCGACGACACTTCTCGGGATGCTTACGATCGAACTCCACATCGCACATATCGTTGAGCACATAAATGCAACTGCTTGCCAACGATAGCGCAACAAAAGCCACAACAACAGCCAACAGACGAGGCAGATTGTCTATGTCTTGTGCAAAGAAGAGGGGCAGAAATACAAAAAGATTCTTGCTCCATTGTGCAGGTCTAAGAAGTTTGATATAGTCCATGTCGTGTAGTCGAATGCGGTATAATAAATTAGGTTTAATCGAAGAATATTACTTCTTAACAATGCGGAAGAGAGCTACATCGGCAGCCGGTACAGATACTTGGAAAGAGCCTGTAGCTTCACTTTCGACACCACTCCACAACTCGCGCAAGGTGTATGCAGCCTCGGCATCAAGACCAATGCGTTGCATGTCGATGGTAGCATCGAGCGGTTGGTCGGTATAGTTGAAGATAGCGTAATGAGCAGTGTTGTCATCCTCGATACGGATGAATTGGTTTTCGCTGCGCTCGCCACAACCCTCGACGGGACGGAATGAAACACCATTGGCGATAGAGATAACATCGGCATTGGTCAAGAACTTCTTGGCACGCTCCTTATCCACCTCGGCGCCACCGGCACTGAAGTCGTCGCCACAAATAAAGATACCTGTGATGACACCCGAAGTAACACGGGCACGATTCTCACCCTCGGTAGCATCGCGCAATACGATGTGGTCGGGGTCATTAAATTGGTAGGGCTTGTCGAGCCACCAGCCGTAAGAGAGGGCATTGAGGGTGTACTCGGTGTCCTTGATTTTGTTCCAGGCATCGCAAGCAATGCGACGAGATTGTGCGTATTGAGCGGGGAATGCAGGCGAGATAGAGAAGTTGATGTACATGTGACCGAAGTACTTCTCGATGAGCTTGAGACCGTAGTTGTAGGCTTGGATACCTGTTTGAATCTCGGGCAAGTACCAGCTATCGGCTTCCATAGCACCGTGAGTCATAAAGTCGAGCTTGACATACTCATAGCCCAATCGAGTGAAGAGGTCAGAGAAGTATTTCATTGTAGCCTCGATAGCGGGGTGAGTGGGATCAATGGCGCGACCACCGTCGAGAGTTTGGTGCTTGCCATTGGCATAGAGATATACATCCTTGAATTGATAACCTTCGCCATGCTCGATGTATTGGCGAGGATTGCGACCCCAGTGTACGAAGGGAGTCCAATAGATACCGGCTACCTGACCGTTGGCCTTACAACGCTCAACAAAGGCACGGAGTTGGTCTTCGGTGAAGCTGTTCCAACCCGAGTCGAGACCTGTGTAGACAAGTGTGTCGGCATTGTGGAAGTTGTTGCATTGCAAGTGGTCGCGGTAGAAGTCCGAAACCTCGATAGCCTTTTCGTAAGTAAGGTCGAACTGGAGAGCACCCCAACTGTTCCAGCCAAAGGGTACAGCCTTGTTCCAAGCCTTGGGAGGAGCAATAAGAGCATTCGCCTCGCCATATGTGTCGAGACCATCGCGCCAGTCGGCAAAAGAGCCAAGCATTACCTTGGGCGACTTGATAGAAGCACCCTTGAGTGTACCGTGAGGCTTAGAGTCGCGTGTGAGCGAGTCGGCCACACCACCATAGCAACGCATAGAGGCAAAGGTATTGTTCAAAGTATCGCAAGTAACGGTGATAGCACTCTTCCAGTTGTCGTGCTCGACCGAACCAACGATGATACCATTGCGAGTGTCGTTGTTGAACATGGCAGTAACCTCGTAACTTGTGAGAGAGACAAACGTAGCAGGATGTGAGGCGTAGCGAATCCAGCAGTCGTTGTCGAAGGGAACAAACAACATGCGAAGGGCACTGTTGTCGCCGGCAATGGGTTGCATAGAATCGACATTGACGGGCGCCATGTAGTTAGAAGCCACCTCGCCTTCGCCCTGCAAAGTAAAATCGGTGAGAACGTAATCGATGGCAGGATAGAGATAGAATGAGTGAGTGAGCGTGGGAAGACCCTCGGCAGTGTAAACCACCGAGAACACTTTACCAGCACCAAACACATCATTTACAGAAGATTGCTTGAACGAACGGTGTGTGTACTCGCGCGAGGTAACTACGCGCTCGCCATTGCAGTAAGAAGCATAGAGGTCGTTGGCCACCACGACATCGCCTTGAAGCAAGTCGATAGAGGCCGATTGCTCATCGTAAGCGATAGTCCACTTGTCGACCGTGAGCGAACTGTTGTTGCTACATGCTACCAATGAGGTAACAGCAACACATTGTAACAAGAGAAACAATACTTTTTTTACCATAAAATTAATAACTAAGAAGGTTAATATAAGGGTTTTACTTATCACCTAACAAATACCAGTCATAAAGACGCTTGACACCCTCGTCAATCTCGATGGTATGATGCCATCCGAGATTGTGCAACTTAGACACGTCGGTTAGCTTGCGCATTGTACCATCGGGCTTAGAGGCATCAAAACGCAACTCTCCGGCATAACCAATGGTGTCGACAATAAGATACGCCACATCACGAATAGAGATTTCCTTGCC
Source organism: uncultured Barnesiella sp. (assembly GCA_904502265.1). Classification (GTDB taxonomy): domain Bacteria; phylum Bacteroidota; class Bacteroidia; order Bacteroidales; family Barnesiellaceae_A; genus Barnesiella_A. The sequence goes on from CAJGDT010000050.1 coordinate 8,843, forward strand.
TGTACCAATGTTGATGTGACAGTTGCGAATATGCTTGCTATCGGGCGCATAGGTGTCTTTGAAATCGATGTTTTCGAGGACAAAGACCGAAGCATCGGCCATCTCCTCGCTCCAGAGGAATTCGCGAACGGGAGTACCTGTACCCCATAGTGTAACGGCCTCGCTCGTAATGCCATATTTGGCCAATACGCGAATTATGTCGTCTTGCGAAGCCGAGCCATCGATACCCTCGACAGGACGCAGATTGAGATCGGCGCGTACAGCATCCCAATTACCATCAAAGAGTTGCTTGCCCAGGTGAATCTTGCGAATCATGGCCGGGAGAACGTGACTGTTTTCGAGGTGGAAGTTGTCACGTGGTCCATAAAGATTGGTGGGCATGACGGCAATATAGTTTGTGCCATACTGAATGTTGAAACTCTCACAGAGTTTCAAGCCTGCAATCTTGGCAATGGCATAGGGCTCGTTGGTGTACTCGAGGGGCGAAGTGAGGAGGGTATCCTCGCTCATGGGTTGAGGAGCTTCGCGCGGATAGATGCAAGTGCTGCCGAGGAAAAGGAGTTTCTTGACATTGTGTCGGAAGCTCTCCCCTATTACGTTCTGCTGAATTTGCAAGTTTTCGTAAATAAAGTCGGCGCGGTAGGTGTTGTTGGCCATGATGCCACCTACATGGGCAGCAGCCAATACAACATACTCGGGTTGCTCCTCATCAAAGAAGCGACGCACAGCCACAGCATCGAGGAGGTCGAGCTCGGCATGGGTGCGACCCACCAAGTTGTTGTATCCCTTGCTGAGAAGGTTGTTCCAGATAGCCGACCCAACCAGTCCACGGTGTCCGGCAACGTATATCTTGGCACTCTTATCCATTGTACAATCAGTTTTTGTTGTGCAGCTTGTTGACAAACTTCATATCATGCTCGACCATGATGCGCACGAGTTCGGCAAAGGGAGTTTTGCAAGGATTCCAGCCGAGGAGTGTCTTGGCCTTGGTGGGGTC
>CAJGDT010000051.1 GCA_904502265.1 uncultured Barnesiella sp.
CGTCTTGAAGCACTCAAGGACCGTTTGCGCCAATTGGTTGAGAAACGTTTCCGCGGTGAATTATCGCAATGTCAACAATGTGCCATGCGCACCCAAAAACAACAATAACGATGTTAGATATAGCCTCTATACGGGCACAATTCCCCATCTTAGGTCGTGAGATATACGGCAAGCCGCTTATATACTTCGACAACGCTGCCACCTCACAACATCCGCAATGTGTAATAGACCGCATTGCCGAGAGCTATTGTCGTGTCAACGCCAATGTACACCGTGGTGTACACACTTTGAGCCAAGAAGCTACCGAGGCTCACGAGAATGCCCGCAAGCGCGTGCAACGCTACATCAACGCCCGCCACAGCCACGAGATAATCTTTACTCGCGGCACTACCGAGGCTATCAACCTTGTAGCCCACTCGTTTGGCGAAAAATTCTTGCACGATGGCGACGAGGTGATACTCACCGTCATGGAGCACCACTCCGATATTGTCCCCTGGCAATTATTGCAAAGTCGCAAGGATATCAAACTGCGCGTTGTTCCCATCAATGAGCGTGGCGAATTGGATTTGGAGGTATTTCGCAGCCTTTTCAACGAACGCACCAAATTGGTGTGCGTGATGCATGCATCGAACGTATTGGGTACCATCAACCCCATTGAGGAGATGATAGCATATGCCCATGCACACAACGTACCCGTACTGGTTGACGGTGCTCAAGGCATTCCACACTTGAAAGTCGATGTACAAGTTCTTGATGCCGACTTCTATGTCTTCTCGGCGCACAAGGTATATGGCCCCACCGGTATAGGTGTGCTCTACGGCAAGGAGAAATGGCTCGATGCCATGCCTCCCTATCAAGGCGGTGGTGAAATGATAGCACAAGTATCCTTTGAACGCACTACCTTCAACGAGTTGCCCTACAAGTTTGAGGCCGGAACGCCCGACTATGTGGGCAGTGCAGCCTTTGCAACAGCACTCGACTGGGTCGACAGCATCGGATTTGAAGCCATGCAGGCGCAAGAGGAAGATTTGTTGCAATACGCTACCACTCGACTGCAAGAGATTGACGACTTAAGAATATACGGTACAGCCGCGCACAAGACACCCGTTATTTCGTTCCTTGTAGGCAATATCCACCACTACGACATGGGCATGTTGCTCGACAAGTTGGGCATCGCTGTGCGCACCGGACACCACTGCGCACAACCACTCATGCACGCCTTGGGCATAGACGGTACAGTACGTGCGTCGTTTGCCGTATACAACACTCGCGAAGAGATTGACACCTTCATAGCCGCAGTGAACAGAGTAGCCAATATGTTGCGATAGAGAAACATTAATTCAATAAACTTTTAAAAGGAAAAACTATGAAATTCATCACACGAGAACCCGGAAAGACCATTTACCACGCATCGTTCTACTGGTCAATACTGCTCACATTTGCATTGGTCATAGCATTCTTCATGTTTGCCATTCCCACATACACCGTATGGAGCCAAGAGATGAGCGGTCGCGCCGAGTTTGCCAAAGCAGAGCAAAACCGTCGCATCAAAATCGAGGAGGCCAAGGCCAATCTTGAAGCCGAGAAACTCAATGCCCAAGCCGAGGTTGAGCGTGCCAAAGGTGCTGCCGAAGCTATTCAAATAGAGAATGGTTCTCTTACACCTACATACATTCAATACTTGTGGGTACGCCAACAAAACACCGCTACCGACAAGGTTATCTACATCCCCACCGAGGCCAATCTACCTATCTTGGAAGCTAAGAAATAAATACATAATACACCCCAATAATAAAAGCCGAGGTCACAAGACCTCGGCTTTTAATTTTCTGATGTTATTCTTACAGACCTAAATGCAACAATACAATCTATATCATATATACATTATAATTGTTACATCTCAGTCTTAAGCACTTCGGTTTTAATCAACAACATGGTTGTTGTCAGGATCTTCAAATGCAGGCTCAATAACAACATTAACCTCAACATCACTAGTCAAGATGCTACCGTAGATATTGGTACGATAGTTGCGTTGTACAGGTACAAATGTATAATCATTTACATAGTTACCACCATTGTTGTATGAGAACTCAACATCTACTGTCTCTTGTTCTTCAGCAACAAGTACATAGTTCATAGCGAGATACTCATAACCTGCAACAGGGAAAATCTCACCTGTAGGAATATTATTGTAGGCATAAGTAACCTCTACTTCGTTGGCAACAGTACCATCAACAAGATTCATTGTGCTATAAGTTGTAAGTTTAATTTGAGAGTTTGTCACTTTCAAACCTGCAGCATCAGCAGCAACGAAGTCGTTAGCACCAACATTGATTTGTGCAAAAGGACGATAGAGATAGATAGTTTTGGTCAAATCACCTGTAACCTTGAAAGGAGCCTCGTATGCATAGAACGCATCATACTCTTCCATATTGGCAGTTGTTGGCTTGAAAGTCATGATTTTGTTTGTGAAGTCAACATCACATACATCATTCATGTTATCAGCCCAGAAAATCATGCTGTAAGTGTTGCCTGTAACGAGTCTTAATTGAAGAGTTTTGGTAATGTTGATAGTCTCTTTTGTTGCCTCATCTACCTTAGAAATTTCCGAAACAATATTACCATCTGCATCATAAATTGCATAGTACAAGTCAGTGGCACTAGTACCATCACCAAATGAACGCAATACCATCTCGGGCGATTGTACATTCAAGGTTACAAGCGAGGTTTCTGCCGAATTAGTCAGCAACTCTGAATTTTCGCAAGAAGTTGTCATCATCGCCAAAGCGCATGCGACAAAAAGAAGTGATTTTTTCATATGATAAATATTAAAGGTTAGTATTTGTATTCTTTATTCTACTTCATAGTTTATTTCTCCCTTAAATTCGGGTACTACAGCCACACCACCATCAGCCTGAGAGGTTAAGAAATTAGCCTTGACAGTAGTGAGTTTACTACGCGCAATAGGCACCTCTATAGGAGCAAAACTTGATACCATGACACCGGCCTTGTCGTACACCTCGACTGAGATTGTTATCTTCGACTCTGTTTCGTTGACAAATACATAGTCAAAGCCCATTCCGGCCTCAGTTTCATTCAGACGTGTAACTTGTGATGTAAATGTTACACCTGTCTGCGAGTCTCTTGTCTTGTTGGTATGCAAGTTCATAGAGCTCGGCATAAAACCATGATAACGGAACAAAACAGTCAAATCCGAAAGATTGACAATCTCGGATACACTACCCGTTCCTTTGTTATCTGCTTCGCCTTTGGCAACAACATTTTCATTCTCCTTTTGGGCATTGAGAGCAGCCATGTACTCTATAAAGGATTCCAGATCGACTGATACAAAGTCAAACTTGGCCATTGGACGCCACATCAGCACATCAGCCTCAGTCACATCATTCGATACCTCTGATATCACGGCTCCGTTGAATGCATCACGCAGGTCGTTGCTACCTATGTGTTTGTCTCCTTTGAGCATTACAGACTCAAATTGGCGAGTATCATAGAACAAATCTTCGGTTGTTCCGGCTACTACATAGTCGGTCCAAACCATAAATTTATAATTACCCTTCTTGAGTAGCAGCGTTACACTATTATTCAATTCGGTAATATCATCTTTTATAAAGACCTCCTCATATAGTACCTCACGACTCTCATCATCGGGGAATACTCTTACGATATATCTTACATCGTAATCTTCATTGACTGATGAACGTAGTGACTCGTTGTATTCAACAAGCTTATACAACGGCATATTAGTATCATAATCGAGGTGCAAAACAAAAGGAATCTTTTTGTCGGGGTATTGGTGAATATCGTCACACGATGTCATAAGCATACATATCACTATACCCACAAAGGATAGTATGCGTAGAGCTTGGGGTGCTTTATCGTTTTTCATATTAATCCTTTCTATTGGGGTGAAATATTAGACAAGATGCATGCATCAACTATTTTCTTGGGAGTCATAGGTATACGATATGATATACCTATAAAGACATTATCCAATCCTATGTATGTACCCTTGCGAGTATCATACAATTCGCCTTCACGCACATCGGCAGTATTGTAGAACACATCATAATGTACGGGATATGCTCCGGCTCCAATAGCAAACTCAAGGTTCCAGCTTTTATCGATGCTGATAGGCAAACGATAACCAACAGACAATCCTCCACCCAATGTGGGTGTACAACCATCTTTGTCTTGATAACGCCATTCATCATCGAAAGCAAAGTTGTAATAGGCAAAACCCAAGTGGGCGCCAATATACAAGCCATCAAAGTTTTTCATGGGCCAGTAACGCAATTCGGGTTGCAAAGAGAAGTTTCGGAACTTAACTGTAGACTTATAACAGTCTACGGCCGAATACGATATAGGGACATTTACTGACAAATAGTTACCTAAATCAAACTCGACACCTGCATTAAGGTTCAACAACGCAAGACCTACAACATTAGTCTTAACATGCATGTATTTAGGTTCGAGGAAACTTTGGCTGGCTACTATGGGCAAGAAAGAGGGGCAAATCATCGCACCGTCATTGGTTGGGACAGGTGCAACAACACTTTTTGCCATAGGCTTAGGCAGTTCTTGCTTTTCGCGTTCCTTGGTAACAATTACAACATAAGCATTACGCATCTCGGGGAAGTATTCACGCAAGAGTAAAGCCCATGTTTTGCCATCATCTAGATTCTTGAGGTCATGTATACGACTATCCAACTGTTCTCCTGTCGAGCGATTTTCGCTTTGTATAATACGTAAGATATCGTCTTTATTCTCCAAATCCGATATTACAACCATATCATACAATTCGTTCCATGAGATATAGTGGTCATTGCGCACAATCATCTCCTCAGGTATATCTATCTGTTTACGCACATGTTTTTCCAATGCAGTAAGACGCGCGTTACTCAACCAGGTATTGAAGCGTACACTACCTTCAGGCGATACCGCACCACAAAATTCAAAGCTTACGATATCTACCAAAGTATCATTCTTGACCTTCTCTACCCAACGAACAATGCTATCCAATGTTTGAGCATTGTTCTTGAAGTTATACTCAATCTTATTCTTAGCAACGACAAAACGTATGTGCATTTCTTCGCGCACGAATTCGTGTGTATAGAACTCCTTCTGCGACTCATTGGCAGCTACATCTTGAGCACCAAGATCGCATACAGCAAGCAGCATAAAGAACGCCAGCAATGCAACATTGCGCAGCTCTCGACGCATATATCTCAATAAGATATTGCTTACTGATTTTAATTTATTAATTCTTGGTAGCATAATTTTACTCTCTTACAAGCCCATGGCTTCTCTTAGTTCTTTATATGTATACTCAACGCCCTCGCAAGTTATCTTACCCACCTTGGCGCCATCCTCGATAATAAGGAACTCGACATCGGTCGATACCAATTGTATCGAACCAACCTCGGCACCACTCTTGATGGTCATGGTTGTTGAGTATTCTTTACCTCCATAAGGACAACGTGGTTCACAACAGATAACCTCAGTAATCTTTGTACCCGAACCGATTGTCATCCAAGAGTGTTTAGTAGAATCGCAAGTACCACAATATAGTTTCTCAATCGTTGCACCAAAAATATCAACAACAGCATGAGTCCATGCGAAGACAGTACCAAAATATCCTCCATTGATAACACAATCCGACTCATTACGTACAGCAAAGTCGGCAGGTATTACCTCATGTGTCACACCATGCTTGTCGGTTATAGGTTCACGCGTAGTAGTAGCTCCGGTCATGGTACAATTATTCACTACAGTATTACCATAGGCTATCACTGCCGGAGAGAAATACCATTCGTGACACTCAATTGCAGATGTTAAGCGGAGATCTTTAAGCACTACATTGTTCAATTCGTTGTTATAGTTTACATACGACGAGCCTCGGTACTCACCCAGCTCTATAGTCCATATATCACCGGTAATATACACATTGTTTAGCGTCGATTTTTGGCCATTTGTACTTGCAAATTGCATGCCACCAAATCCGCTCATATTATAGATGATATCGTTGTATACAGTATCTTGTGAGGCATTGTGATAAACCACATCAACAGCTTTGTATTCACGCACATTGATCTCGCCATTATCAGTAACAACTTGACCTACAATATCGGCATGAGTATTACGCTTGAGCTGTATAGTTGTCAGTCCGCTCTTTTCATTCATAATGGCCTTGTTTTCGTCATTAAGATAAAAGAAGTCGGCATGGTGCTCGGTAACTACATCATCGGCCAAGACATACGACATAGAGAGGTAAGTGTACTCCTCTTCTACACCATTTTCGTCAACATCGGCATAATAGCTCTCTTGGGGCATAGGTGCCGGTGTAAATGACGCATTTACATGGCCCGACACTGCACCGGTTACAAGGTCTATCTCGTTGGCGATATCACGGATAGTAGCACTCGTCTTGGTTATATTAAAGTTATCAGGCATCATTTGGGTAGCATATTCCCAGTCGAAAGGAAATGCAACTACATTTACTTGTGCAAAGGGTCGCTTGAGTACCACAGGTGCAATCTCATCACCTACATAGAAGTTCTGCGACACGCCATAGAAAGCATCACGATTTTCATCATTATTTGCACCATTGTAGTCTACAGTCACCTTCATATCATCCGATACGGTATAGGCCTCGCACTCACTACTTTGTGCCCAGAAGACAGCTTTATACTGATGTCCTTGTGCCAAGGTTATGGTCATCTGAAGACCGGTAGCCGAAAGCAATGTAGTCACATTGCGCTTGATGCACTGTTTATGTATCAATTGGTTATCGGACGTAAATATAGCATATGTCAGTTGGTCGACACTTGTACCGTCACTGATAGCACGTGTGATAATAGGAGCATCTGTTTCGAAGTGAAATGTAAGTTCCACTTCTGAACCTTCGTGCCCGGCTACGTCAAAACTGTCGGTACATGCCACAAACAACACTGACAACCAAATGATTGATAGTATTTTATAAAGTATTCTCATATTTTTATTACGAGTAGGGTAGTTTTGTACACAAGATTTATAAACATGGACATATCTGTCTTTTCATAATAAGCGTCCATGTACTACATATAGAGCTGCGTGATGCACACCTAACAGTGCACATCACACAAGCATAACATTCATCTTAGTTACCGGGATAAGGCTCTAAAGCATTAATAATTTCAGCAACATTGGCACCGTCCTCTATAATTACCGACAGAACGCCATTTTTGTCATACCAAGGACGATTGTTCATATCAATAAGCTTAACAGTTGCTCCGGCCTTGATAATGAGTGATGGAGCCCATCTATTGGCAGGATCATCCACCCAATGATATTGTCCATTAGCATCCTTAACACGCTTGGCCAAACCTGAACTTGATATAAAAAGTTCATCAACTTGAGTACCGGCACCAATAGTCATATGTGCATCAGCTTTCGAGTTATGGTGTGTACTGCAACGAATATATTTCAAGGTAGAATTATTGAGAGTAATCTTTGAGTGACTCCATGCATAAAGTCGATCAACAACACAGTCATTAAATGTCGCCTCACAGTCGTTAGGCACACCACAGTCGTAAGGCAATGGTGTACGAATATCACCATAGTTATCGGCAAAAGGTTGTGCTGTTGTAGTAGTTCCGGTAAATACGCAATCATTCAACACGCTTACACCACGCAAGAATACAAGAGGAGCCATGTAGTCAATTGCCTTTACATTCTCGATACCGGGATGGTCTACCACCATATCTACAGCCTTAACATTGGTCATCTCATTGCGGAAAGCAACATAATTACCTTTGTCGCGATACTCACCCATAGCAATATATTGAACACGACCCGAGAAGGTCACATTCTCCATTGTAATCAGGTTGTTATTTTCTGTAGTGAATGTCACATCCTGATCGGTATTAAAAGCAAACACTCTATCCTTGATTTCAGTATCTTCGCTGAAGTTGTAATATAGGCCTGCCGAATTGAGTGTTTCACCCTCATAGGCAGGGGCTACATTGATAATAATTTGAGCATTTCCTGTCATGATTTGACCAATGATATTGGTACGCCAGTTACGTATTGCAAGCACATCGACAAGACCTTCATATGTCAAGCTCTTATCTTCAGCTTCGTTGGTAAAGGCAAAATCCATATCATAATATCCACCTTCGGCAGGAGCAAGAATGTATGACATAGATAGATAGGTATATGTCTCAAATACATCATTCTCATCAACATCGGCCATGAGTTGCTCGGCAGGAATAGCAGACAATGAATAGGTAACTTTAGTCTCGCCCGATAGAGAACCGTCGAGCAGATTTATCACACTAGGCACAGAATCAATTACTGCACTAGACTTGGTAATATCGATACCTGCATCTTGTGCAAACTGCATATCATAGGGGTATGTACCTACATTGATTTGAGCAAAAGGACGACGGAGAACAGCACTTACTTTGGTCTTGCTTGTAACCTTAAACGGATTAGTTACTGCAAAGAAAGCATCGCGACTCTCATCATTATTGATACCGTCATAATTGATGGTTACGACCATCTCATCCGATACTTCATAGGCAGTACAAGCGGGATTTTGCGCCCAGAACACCACGCGATAAGTATTTCCTTTAGGCAAAGAAATGGTCATTGTATAGCCGGTCGAGGTAAGCAATGATGTGACACCATTCTTAACAGCTTTCTTAAAGATAACATTGTTATCTTCATCAAATACTCCATACATCAATTCAGTAGCACCTGTACCATCGCTTATGGCGCGAGTTAAAGAGGTTGTTTCCAAATCGATATCAAACACTACATCTGCCACATCTGAAAAATCATTTTGTAGCTCATCGTTCACACACGATACATTTGCTATTGAGAAAATTAACAATAACAATGCACTAAAAAGACAGTTTCTCATATATTATAAATTTTACAACATTGCACATTTTAGCACCTTTGTGCATTTTTTTGCAAAACAAAAAAAAAAAAATGAAAGCCAAGTATATACAGCATTAAAATTTGTTAATATAGCAAATTTCCATGATTTCCTCGAAAAAGTATTAAAGAAATTGACACTGAGAAGGCTGTCAAAATAAATTTGTTGCAAAAAGCAACAATTTAAAAAGCGTAGTTTACCCTCGATCCATCGATTAAGAGCAAAAAAATAAAAAAACCAACATACTGCAATATTAAACAAGTCTTAATGCAGCTTACACATTTATTACCATATATCTATGGTCTGTAACCACCCTCTTGCGCTATAGTGGTAGCATTGGGATGTAGATGCAAGATGCGCTGGTTGCTACTGCCTCTGAAGTGCAACGAGGGGTCATACAAGTGCTTGACAAAAGGCCCGTCGACCAGCGTGTCGATAAATCGCAGGCAGTCGCGCATTGTCTCATCCTTCATCAAAGCCTCGTAGGTATAGCCGGTGTAGCACCATATATTCTGCCGCGTCTCGCGCTTAAGGCGCACAAGCAGTTCGAGCAACGCTTCGGGATTGTAGAATGGGTCACCACCGGTAAGGGTAACTCCATCGAG
>CAJGDT010000052.1 GCA_904502265.1 uncultured Barnesiella sp.
AACTGAATGAGCAAATAATAGCTAATAAGCAGAGGGGTTATGTGCCACTGCTGAATGGTATAGCAGACTATGTGGGAGGTATGGCAGATAATAAAAGGAAAAATAAAATGAATAATGGAATATGAAAGAGATGATGAACGGAAATGAAATAGCTACGACGGAGAATGATGTGAGAGCTTGCTTGCGCGATATGTGCTGTTGTATGCGTCGAGAGAAATATAAGAGAAAGAGGTCGCCTTTGTATAAGTTGCTTTGCTCGTGGTTTGTTCCTCGAAATGAGCAAGATATGATGTGTTATATGAGACGATATAGGGCGTGGAGTAGATTGCCCATGCTCATTGTGGAACGAATAAAGAGAGAGGAGAAAAGTGTATGAAAAGAGCAGAACGATTGCGAGAATTGTTGGTGGAAGATGATTTCTTTGATGAGGATATGCTGAGATATTTACATGATGTTACTCAGCGTAAGGGGTCCATACGGGAAGAAAGATTGGATGAGAAGGGCAAAGGAATACCTTTGTATGGCTATGAAAACGGGCCTACGATGGAAAAATTTATGAGGCATGCTGTATTAGAGAACGCACCGAAACTTCCGAATCTAACGCCGGAGCATAGCCTTTATCAAAAGTCTCGTGGTGAGGATGTTTATCCACAAGATAGATATATGTACTATCCTAATAGAGATCCTTACAATGTTCCCCAAGAACTTAAGATGGATGATGTCCGATTGCGAAATGAACTTTTGCTACCACGCTTGGTTGAGAGCATTGCAACTCCTGTCAAGGTTGCGCAGGAGGCAGGTATCCGTAAAACTCCACACAACGAACAAGAGGCGATAACCCGATTTGATGATGGTGTGAGTGCGGCTATCAAGCAAACGGGTTTGTCGTGGAAATATCTTTTGAAGAATGCGCAAAAGAAGTTTACTGCTGATTAAGAGAAGCAGAAAGAGATACAAAAAGAGATAGATGAAATAGGCGAGGAATATAGTGCCATACCGCCTATGAAAGGTATGGCGCAGATAGGAGCTATTGGCGCAAACGTTGTAGGAATAGCATTGCCTACGGTAATAGCCGGCGCCCTATTGAGTCCACCTGCGGCTGCAGCGGTAGGCGGTGCATTGACTACACTTGATATGGCCGGTACTGCCTCTCAGGCTAATATGGAGATAGATAGTTATGAGCGTACTACCGGTAATAAGGTGAGCGAGAATGATAGAGCCGCTTATACGGCAGCGAGTGTAGCAACCGATGCCATTATGAATGTATTGATGGGGTCGAAGGTGCTCAAAAATGCAACGCCCGGTGTGCGTGATGCGCTGTCGAAAGAGTTGAAAGAGAAAATCATGAAGAACCCTGTAGCGCAACAAGAGTTTAATGCTATGACCCGACAAGTGCTGAAGAATGAAATGAAAAACATGCCCTATGAGGTAGCTGAGAGTATGGCGAAGTCGGGTGTAGAGGCCGGTGTGGCGTCGGGTGCGATGGAGAGCGAAAAGAGTATCTATACGGGAGAAGCTCCTGAATTGGAGCGTGTAATAAACTCTGTGATAGGCGGTTTTGCATCGGGTATGGTGCAGGGTGTAGTAGGAGGAGCAATGGCTCCAATGCAAAAACATCAGGAACGGATGGCAAAGGATGATGTGTACTACGTGAGTAAGATGAATGATGCAAAGGGCCAAGAGTTGCCAATAAGTGAGATAGAGCCTCGCTCGTTGCGAAATGAAGGAAAGAGTACCTATGTGCAAGGAGTGGTAAGCCCATCGACCGTAGGTGCCTCGATAGATGGCGAGCATGATGTACGCAACATATCGGTAGGCTCGTACAGAAAGGCTCATGAACAAGGTGCTACCACAGACAAGTTGGATGGATGGAGTGTAGATGCTGCGCGTATGAATGACTATGAAAAGAAGTGGAGCGATGCTACACAAGGTTGCAGTGATGAAGAGTACTATGCTATGCGCAATGAGGTTGTACAGAGTATCGCAGCCGATATGGGAGTGCCGGTGACGGTGTATCGTTCGTATCGCGATTTGCCGGAAAGACTAAAGAATGAACCTAACATGGGCGAGAATGGTGCTGTTACCGTCAATCATGATGGTATATATGTGATACTTGATAATTGTGAGGATATTACAGCCTCAAACTTGTCGGCCGTGTTGCGTCATGAGGCTGCCGGACACTATGGCTTACGTAAACTATATGGCAGTAAAGAGGCTTATGAGGCCGATTTGGATAAAATAGGTGCGCCTGTATATGGTGGCAGAAAGGATTATGAGGAAGCGATGTCGTTGCAGGCCGAGCGTCGCGACCAATATCAAGGTCACAGCAACGATGAGAATGTAGAACGGGTGTATGAGTTGTTGCGCAAGAGTGAGGAAAACCTGCGCAATACGACGGTGAACGAGTTGCGTAGTTTACCCGGTAAGCGATTACTTGACTATCTGTTATTGGATGGGAAGTCGATGCCTACGTTGTATGACATAGAGCAGAAACGCCCAGGATTGTAACAGCGTCAATATGCTACATAGATGAGGAAAGTGCCGTCGGCCGTGATAATGCAACGGTCGGCGGTTGCTTCGTTAAGTGTGCCTTGCCACCAGTTGTTGAAGGGACGGATAGGGTATTGCAAGCCCTGCGCCGAAAGCTGGGTACAACCAAAGTTAAAGATAGAAATCTGCTGGCCGGGATGGGTTATGAGAGTGGTATTGCCTTGAGTGGGAATAAATACACCGTGGTCGGTATATATGCGAGCCATAACCCCTTGGCTGAAGTATTCAATGAGAAGGCTGATGTTGCCGAGCGAGTGGTCATCGCGCCTGCCTGTAGCACCAACAATAGCAATGTCATGTGTACCTTTTTCGGCGAGATACTTTACGGCCTTGGTCTGGTCGTTGGTCTCTTGGCATGAAGAGATGATGATGCGCGAAGCGAATTGCTCGCGAATGTCGTCGGCAATAGAATCGCCGTCACCAATGATGATGTCGAAGGGCTTGCCTGTAGGTACATATTTGTTGGCAGCACCATCACAAATGATGATTGATTGTGCCATGTCGAGTACCTCAAGCGGTAGTTGAGCTTGAGGATATTCTCCATTGCCGAGAATAACGGTCGAGGGATATTTATAGGGATCTATTATGTTCATTTTTCATGATTTTGAGCCAATTGATATAACCCAGTACAGCAATAACGATGTAAAGGGCATACAAGCCGGCGTAGAAGTATATACCTTTGTATATGTATAGTCCTACAGAAATGATGTCAACTAATATCCACACCCACCATTGCTCGATGTACTTTCGTGCCAGCATCCACATAGCAGTGATACTGAGAGCAGTAGATAGTGCATCCCAAGCCGGAACGTTGCTGTCGGTGTAGTGGAGTAGTATGTTGTAAATTAAAGCAAACAAGCAGATGGTTATAGCCGTTGAGTAAATGTATGTGCGGCGAGGAGCGTGAGTAATGGGTAGCTCAACTTGTCGGCGATGTTTGTTCTTGAATGTCCAAACCAAGTATCCGTAAATGCCTGCAATGATGTAATAGGCATTAATACCCATATCGGCATACAATCCGGCGTTGTAGTATACGCCCAACGATACTGCAGGCATGATAATACCCATAATCCACAGCAGACGGTGAGCCTTGTACTCATAGTATAGGTATATGAGTCCTACAATTGTGCCGAATATTTCAAGAGCTAAATTCCAATCCATTGTATTATAAGTTGAATAGCGTGCGAGTGTTGTGTGTTGTAGCCTTGTCGACATCCTCGATTGTGATATCTAATATTTGAGCGATACGAGCGGCCATGTGTGGTATGTAGGCCGGTTCGTTGCGCTTGCCACGGTGAGGGGTGGGGGCGAGGTAAGGGGCATCGGTCTCAAGCAAAATGCGGTCGATGCCAATAGCTGTGATGAGGTTGTCGAGGTGGGCATTCTTGAATGTGACAATGCCATTGATGCCAAAGTAGAAGTCGCCTACTTCGCGACGGATAGTTGCAACTTGCTCGGGAGTGCCGGTGAAACTGTGGAATACGCCACGCACAGAGTTGTAAGGAAACTGCTTGAGTACCTTGATTGTTGTATCGAGTGCCTCGCGACAGTGGATAATGATGGGGAGTTGTAGTTCTTGCGCCCAACGAATCTGCTCGGCAAAGGCTATGCATTGCTCGTTGTGGTAGGATTTGTCCCAATATAAATCAATACCGATTTCGCCTACAGCGCAGTATTTGTGAGTATTGAATAAAGGACGTATGGCCGCTAATTGCTCGGCATATTGAGGTGTAACCGATGTGGGGTGTAATCCCATAGCGGCATAACAACGAGTAGGGTACTGATTGATAGTATTGTGTAGAGCATCAATCGATTCGAGATCGACATTGGGTAAAATCATGGCACTGACACCATTGCTGACAGCGCGGTTGATAACCTCGTTGCGGTCACTGTCGAACTCCTCCATGTATATATGTGTGTGGCTATCAATCATAGCTCTTATTTCTCGTTCTTGCGATAATAATATATAATGCCATACTCGCGACACTTGTCGAGGCGTTGTTCTAGGGGTAGGTTGCTAAAGTATGCTTCTACTTGATTCCAAATATCAAGAAGAATAGCATCGACCTCGGCACGTTGCTCGTTGAGTTTTTCAAGCGAACGTTGCATTTGCTTTTTGTAACGTTCGCGAGAGTAACGCGCTTCGGTAAAGATGTCGTAGTGAACCTTAACCTTGGCAATGGTGGGGTTGTATATGGGTGTTCCACCACGACGTGCCAACCGCTCATTTTCACCCGTGATAATACGCTCGCCCCACTCGATAAGAGCCTGTTCGGTAGAGAGGTCGGGTAGGGTGAAATCGTTGGGATCGAGTTTGTATAGTGTCTTGTGCTCGGCTTTTATTTCGTTACGTTGTACCGTCATATTGAGTACTTGTATAAAGTGTGAAATATAGAGCCGAGCCATCTTGCTAAGAGGCTGAAACTGAGTGTTGCACTTGGCCATTTCGTCGTAATGAAAACGAAATTGCTTGACCGAAGCTACAAACCGAGGCAAAACAACTTTGGCAAGGTTGAGCGACTTGAACGATGCGGGTTGCCTGTCGGGTGTTTGCTTGATTTCCATAGCAACCGCCTTTTCAAGGGCAGCCATGCGAGCGGCATCGGTTTTGGGTAAACGGCGATATGGCATATTAGTGGTCTCTATTCATCAAAGACTTGGCGAGAGCCAAAAGTGGAAGTTTGCGGTCTTCAGGAACGAGGATTTCGTTCATGCAATCGAGAGCGGCGTTGTAGAATGTCTCAGCTTTCTCTTTGCAGAGATTGTTGATACCCAAGTTGTTGTAAACATTGACAACGGCGTCGATTTTTTCGCGGGGATCGGCATCGTTGCTACCGATGTATTTCTTGAGTGTATCGGCATCTTTACCCTCGGCCAAGCGCATTGCCTCGATGAGCATGAAGGTCTTCTTGTCGTTGGTAATGTCGCCACCGATGTTTTTACCGAAAATAATGGGGTCGCCGTATACGTCGAGGTAGTCGTCTTGTAGTTGGAAAGCCAGTCCGAGATTTTCACCGAAATGGTAGAGAGAGTTGGCTTGTGCAATGGGAGCACCGGCAATGATGGCACCAATTTTGAGTGCACAACCCAGTAATACGGCTGTTTTGAGACGTATCATGTTGAGATATTCGTCGGTGGTAACGTCTTTGCGAGACTCAAATTCCATGTCGAATTGTTGTCCTTCGCATATCTCAAGAGCAGTCTTGAGGAATGTCTCCAAAACGGCAGGCATGAAGCGGGGAGTGACTTGCGAGATGAGTTGTGTAGCAATGATTTGCATGGCGTCGCCCGAGAGTATGGCATGGTTTTCGTCCCACATTTTGTGTACAGTGGGTTTGCCACGACGCAAGTCCGACTTGTCCATCACGTCGTCGTGAAGGAGTGTAAAGTTGTGGAACATTTCAAGACCGATAGCCGGCTTAACGGCTTGGTTGATGTCGCCACCAAAGAGTTCGCATGCCATGAGCATGAGTACGGGGCGGATACGCTTTCCACCTAATGAGAGTTCATAACGTATGGGAGCGTAGAGGGAGTCGGGTTGTTGAGGGTATTCGATGTTGTCGAGTGCGTTGTTTATAATATCGACGTATTCCGAAATTTTTTGATTCATAATATATTGTGAAGTTAGTTAATTATCTTACCAAAGACTCATTTGCGAAGAGGTATCACGTGAGGCTTGTCGCTCTTTTTCGGCTTGTCGTTCTTTTTCTTCTTCTTCGCGACGTTGTCGTTCCTCTTCTTCACGACGGCGAGCCTCCTCTTCGAGTGTATCGGGAACGATGGGCATCATCCAGTTGAGTGCGTCATCGAGGTCGGTAACGGTCTCGAAGTTATCATTGCTGTCGTTGTTGCTGAGTTTGCTCTCAAGAATGGCAATTTGGTTTTCGTAAGCCTTGTTTTGCGAACGAAGTGTAGCAGTTTGTGATACAAGGTCTTGACGTTGTTTCTTGAGTGCTGCAATCATGTTGTTGGCACGTTCCAACTCTTGTGTATCTACTGTCGCAGATGCTGCTTGTGAGGCGTTGTTGCGAGCCTCCTCCTTGGCCTTGGCAAGTAGCTCGTTGGTTTGTGTAACCTCTTCCTTGGCTTGAGTGGCTTGCTCTTGAGCTTCGGCGAGTTGTTGTTGAGTCTTGCGCAGTTGCTCTTGCAGTGAGTCGGTCTCTTGTTTAAGGGCTGTATTGTGGCTGCTCAACGTATTGATGTGCTCTTGCGAGGTCGATAGTTCTTGTTGCAATGCTTGTTTTTGTTGTAACTCGTTGTTGAGCTTTTGTGCCTCTTGTGTGAGTTGTGCAATGTGCTCATGTTGTAACTTGTTATCTTCGTTGCTTTGAGCTACTTGTGATTGAAGTGAAGTATTCGCATCGCGCAATTGTGCGAGTTGATTTTGCAAGTTGGCAGTTTCGTCCTTAAGAGAGGCAATAATGCCTTGAGCGGCTTGTTGTGCGTCGTTGGCTGCACCCAAGTCAACGATTTGTTGTTGTAGTTGCTTGATATTTTCTTGCAAGAGCGTGTTCTCCTCGACAGATGATTCGAGTTGCTCGGCAGCTTGGTTGTAGTTGTTGGTAGCTACGTTGAGTTGAAGTATAAGATCTTCGATTTTCTCGTTTAAAGCAGTATTGTTTTGTTGCGCTTGTTGCTCGCTGTTGCTGAGTTGCTCGGCAGCTACTGTTAATTGTGCAGTGGTGCTGTCGAGGTTGGTTTGTGTAGCAGCAAGTTGTTGTTGGAGATGTTCGATGGTTTGATTCTTCTCCTCGGTGATGGTTGTCAATTGAGTTTCGAGGGTAGCATATTGTTGTCGTGCCTCGTCGAGGGCTGTTTGCATGGAAGTAGTAGCCTCTTTGGCAGCGTTGAGCTCAGCAATTTCGCGCGAAGAGTTGTCTTGTTGTGTAACCATCACAGCAATCTCGTCGGTGAGTTGGGCTATGATGTTTTCCTTCTCATTGATTGTGTTTTGGAGTGTTTCGTTGTTGCTGTTGAGTGAGGCGATGCTTGTGGCAAGTTCGTCTTTCTCGGTTGTGAGGTAGCTGATGCGCTCTTGCAAAGCCTCGATAGCCGCATTCTTTTCGTTGAGTTCGGCTTGAGTTTCATCGGGAATTGCGGCATTTTTCTTAAGGTCTTGTATAACACCAAGAAGGCGAGTTATCTCCTCTTGAGCGTCGTCAAGTTCTTGTTGTTTCACGCCAGTAACTTTGAGCTTGTTGATAAGGCTCTTGTTTTCGAGGTCGTATTGTTCTTTTTCGGCTTCGAGTGTGGCGATACGATTGTCGAGTTCGTGAACCTTTTCGCTGAGGGCTCTTTTTTGACGTTCGGCGCTGAGTTGTGCATTCTTACTTTCTACCTTTTGCTCTTCAAGTTCGGTTGTTTTACGACGCAAGGCTTCCATTTCGGCCTCAAGTTTTTTGCGAGCCGAGGCTACGTTGGCTTGAGATTGTGAAACGGCCGATTGGTTAAGTTCGTTGATATATTCTTTGAAGGAGTCTCCGAGTTGGTCGTAGATGTATTTCTTCTCGCTTTCGATATCGATATAATTGCGCACGAACTCGGGCAAAGAGGCATTGATGAGTTGTACCACTTTGTCAAGCAGCGAGTCGGGTAGCAATGTGGTGCTTTCGGATGTATTTTCGTCGGGCTGAGGCGTAGAGTCGGGCGATTGATTCTTATCGGGACTTACAGCGTTGTTACCGGTTGCATTAACAATATCTTTAGCGGTAAATGTACGATCGTCGTTGTCGTCGTCCTTGCCAAAGCCGAGTGCTCGGAGAGAGTTTTTGAAAAATGACATGTCTTAAATATAATGTATAATAATTTTTGTAATAGGTAGCTGTGAGCCAATAGCGCACAATTGGGTGTACGTAAAGTGCCGATGTGAAGCCGCGGCTTTATCATCGGACAAACGTGCAAAAAAATTTGTGTGTAAAGTTACAACTAATTTTTGCTATTTAAGGCTAAAAATTGAATAATATTTGCGAGATAAAAACAAAAAGCGTGCGGTGACCGAAAAGCGTTTGTGAAAAAAGTGATGCGAGTGGGTAGGAAATAAGGTGTAGAGAGTATTGTAGAATAGGCGACAAGGGTGTATAAAAGGGTTGAAAGGGGGGCTTCGCAAGGTAAACTCTATACTTTATTAAATAATTAGTCAAAATTGCTAAAAAAATTTGTTTTTTCAATAATGTTGCCGTACTTTTGTGGGTAGATTTGTGACGAGAACAAAATCGTATAGCAAACATAAGTACCAATCTTATAAAACTAATACAATGGACATTAAAAAAATTCTTGCCAATCTTGAGGCAAAACACCCTGGTGAAAACGAATACATCCAGGCAGTAACTGAAGTTCTTCACTCAATTGAAGAAGTTTACAACCAACATCCCGAGTTCGAGAAAGCTCGCATCATCGAGCGTATGGTTGAGCCCGATCGTATTTTCACTTTCCGTGTAACTTGGGTAGATGACAATGGTGAAGTACAAACTAACCTCGGTTATCGCGTACAATTTAACGGCGCTATCGGTCCGTACAAAGGCGGTCTCCGTTTCCACAAGGCTGTTAACCCCTCAATGTTGAAGTTCCTCGGTTTCGAGCAAACATTCAAAAACGCACTTACTACACTCCCCATGGGTGGTGGTAAAGGTGGTTCAGACTTCGACCCCGTTGGCAAATCAGATGCTGAAATCATGCGTTTCTGCCAAGCATTCATGCTTGAGTTGTGGAACAACATCGGTCCCGACACTGACGTTCCCGCAGGTGACGTAGGTGTAGGTGGTCGTGAGATCGGTTACCTCTTCGGTATGTACACTAAACTTGCTCGTGAGTACAACGTAGGTGTATTGACAGGTAAGGGTGCAACTTGGGGTGGTTCTATCCTCCGTCCTGAGGCTACAGGTTTCGGTGCTCTCTACTTCACTGAGCACGTACTCAAAACTGCAGGTAA
>CAJGDT010000053.1 GCA_904502265.1 uncultured Barnesiella sp.
TTCACGATGAAGGACTACTACTCAATGCCTCACTGTTTTGGCGCAGGATTGAGCTACAACTACGACAAACGACTCACCATAGCAGTAGATGGTAGATATGACATGTGGAAGGATGCCAAGTTTTACAATCCCAACACCACCACGTACGAACCTATGAATAACCGCTTGCGCCTATCAGCCGGTGCAGAGTTCCGCCCCAAATTGGTTTCGAGCAGTTACTTTGACTACATCCGGTACCGCATTGGTGGTTTCTACGAAGAATCATACATCAAAGTAGGCAACAACAGCGTGCGCGAGTTTGGAGTAAGTTGCGGTTTGGGTCTACCCTTGCGTAGCGAGAAGTCCATACTGAACATCAGCCTTGAATACTCACATCGCAAAGGATATCCCAAAGCACTGCTTTCAGAGGACCACCTCGCAGTAGTCGTATCAATGACTTTCAACGAAATGTGGTTCTGGCAACGCAAATTTGAATAAGACAAAACCTATATCACACAACAACGCCGCTCAAAGTCTATTTTGAGCGGCGTTGTTATATATAAGGTATTAATCAATAAAAACCATATGTAATAGATAGCACCTGGAACTCAGTGCGACGATTAATTTGGTGAGCTATCTCTTGGTCTTCCTCCGACAAAGTGAGAATAAACTCCTCGGTGAGTATATCACCCTCCTTGAACTGAGGATAAAGGGTAGCAAGTTTTTTTGTAATAACTTTGGGGACACTTTCGCCATAACCGACAGCCTTGACACGGTCGGGCGCAATACCTTGCTGTATCAGATAATCAACAACCGACTGCGCACGACGTTGCGAGAGATCTTGATTGTAGGCATCGCGACCACGGAAGTCGGTATGCGAGGCAAGTTCGATACTAATATTAGGATTGTCGTTAAGAATAGTAATCAATTCCCGATCGAGTGCCTCCTCCGACTCAGGACGCAAGGTCGCTTTATCGAAGTCATAGAAGATATTCTCGAGAATAACAGGCTTGGTTACAGAAGCAAGTACAAAGTCTACGACATACTCGGCATCCACCTCAGCAGTATCACTCATAAACTCTTGTTTGCCGTTAAGATAGCCACGACATCCGGCCATCATTACATAGCGCACTCCCCTATTAAGAGAGAAACGGAATGTACCATCCTTGCGACCACTCTCTTTTTGGTTAGAACCGTCATCGCCCACAATGCGTATAACAGCATCGGGAATAGGCTCATCATCCTTATCAAGTACCATACCCGTGATAGAGACTTTGATTGAAGGCTTCTCGAAGCTATATATTTTGTCATAGCCACGGCCGTCATTGCGATTGGACGAGAAAAATCCGGTCTCTTCGACACCAAAGGTTATACCAAAGTCATCGCCCGACGAGTTTATGGGATACTTCATATTCTCCACAGCCCACACTCCCGAGGTATCAAGTTGCGCAACAAAAAGATCGAGACCTCCCATACCGGGATGACCATTAGAAGAAAAGTAGAGCGTACTATCGCCTCGCATATATGGGAACATCTCATCCCCCGGAGTATTGATTTTATCGCCCAGATTTTCAAGCGTACCTTCAGTGTTGGTACCCAAACCCACGCGCCAGATATCCTTACCACCTTGTCCACCCGGCATATCGGAGGTAAAATAGAGATATAGACCATCGGCCGAAACCGCCGGATGCGCAAACGACGATATAGTATCTGCTACTATATCGAGTTTGGTAGGAGCGCCCCATGCCGCACCACTGCGAGTAGAAGTATAAATCTCGGCCGAAGCATTTTGATTGGGGTCTTGACGAGCCTTACTCAGATACATCGTCGCACCGTCGGGACTAAAGCTTACCATACCCTCATCGGCTTCGGTATTAAGATCACCTTCTATCAGTTCAGGCTTTTGCCACACACCATTTTCATCTTTTTTTGCCAAGAAGACGTCATAGTTTTTCACACCCGTAATAGAACTCTTCTTCTCACCCGTAGCCTTATCACTCGAGCTGGTAATATAAAGTTGATCAAACTCTTCGCCTTGTAGCATGGGAGAGCAATCACTACGACGTGTATTGAAGAGCGTAGCCTTCTTTACTTTATAGCGAGTAGGATTCTCTTTCCATTTTACAGCCTCAATACAGCCTATCATACCATTGTGCGCCACTCGACTATCGGGATTTTTAGCAAGAAAGAGTTCGTAGTTATTAATAGCATCTTTATATTTACCCTCGGCATGACGACACTGAGCCAAAAAGAGATAGGTGGAACTATCGGTTTCGGCATAATTATATCTAACCGCATTGGTAAACGCAGCCGAGGCACGAGCCATCATATTGAGTCGGCGATAACAATCACCCATCATATAAGCCACCTGACCTCGCAACGGACGATCGGCTTTCTTTTGCAACTTATTATAAACCTTACGATAGGTTTGCGCAGCCTCATAATATTCGCCACGCTCATACTGCTCATTGGCAACACTCAACTTGGCCGAGCCACACGATGCGAGTATCGCCACACCCAACAGGATGCAAAAAATGTGAATGATATGTTTTTTCATTATCGACACGATATACCATATATACATTATAATATACGGTATTTATCACGAATTATTGCCTCGACCCACTCTTTTAGCAATCAACTCGCCACAAAAGCGAACTATCGCCATAACTCAAGAAACGAAAATCGTGCGCCAAAGCATAATCGTAGATAGTATGCCAATCGCCACCCACAAAGGCAGAGATAAGCAACAGAAGCGTACTGCGAGGTTGATGGAAGTTAGTAACAATACCATCGACCATATGAAAGCGATAGCCGGGCACTATTATGATGCGCGTAGCACTCACCAAGCGGTCAGCCCCAATTCGGTCAAGATAATCGAGCAATAACTGCATCGCCTCGGCACGCGACAACTCAGGATTATCACCATAAGGCGCCCACTGCTGCACATGCAACTCCTCGGGCGAGGCTTGCGGATTGCGATAGAGCGACAAGGCAATATAATAGAGGCTTTCGAGAGTGCGTACCGAGGTTGTACCCACCGCAACCACTCGTCGCGGACAGTGACACAACTGCTCAATCAAAGCTCGCGACACCGAGATATATTCGGTGTGCATCTCATGCATATCAATCGTATCGCTCTTTACCGGCTTAAATATACCCGCGCCCACATGCAATGTCAATTCATGCGTAGGAATACCCTTGGCACGCACAGCATCGAGCACCGCCGGCGTAAAGTGCAAACCGGCAGTAGGCGCAGCCACAGAGCCTTCCACCTTGGAATAGACGGTTTGATAAGTCGTTTTGTCACTCTCTTCGGTGGCACGATTTAGATATGGCGGAATAGGCAACTCACCGAGAGTTTCCAACAATTCGCCAAAGGCTATCGAATCATCATTCCACGAAAATTCCACTTCAAATCCATCGCCATGTTGCACACCCCGTACAGCCGACAAGGTAACCTCGCGACCACCATGGTCGAAGACAAGCTGCAACGCACCTTCCTTCCACTTCTTGGCATTACCTATCAGACAAAGCCAACGACACGAGTGAGTACTCTGCAATGAGAGTGCATAGTCGACAGGCGCAAGAGGCTCGAGACAGAAAATCTCGATTACAGCTCCCGTAGCCTTGCGAAAGTGCATACGCGCTTGTATAACACGAGTGTTGTTGGACACCAACATTACATCATCGGGCAACTGCGAAGGTAGTTCGGCAAATGTATGACGCTCAATATCGCCACTTTTATAAACAAGCAATTGTGAACTATCACGCTGTGCAAGTGGGAACTTAGCTATACGTTCATCAGGCAATGTATAATCGTAGTCTTCAATACGAATATTTCGTGTATCAAGCATCATGTTTCGAATCTTTATTTTACAGCAACAAAATTACAAATTATTTGACAACATCAAGGGTCGCTCAACGAGTAAATAATAGAGATTATAATCTAAACGTAAATAAAACAAAAAGCCTCGAGAAAATCTCGAGGCTTTCTTGCGGTGCGTACGGGACTCGAACCCGTGACCCCATGCGTGACAGGCATGTATTCTAACCAACTGAACTAACGCACCATTGTCAAAAATATTGCTCAGCTCTTTTGCTTTGCGAGTGCAAAGGTAATACGTTTATTTCAATCTCGCAAGTATTTAAGTAAAATATTTTACAAAAAATTAAACACAAATATACATACCGCTGTATTTCAATACATTACACTCCGTACAAAATATATCCTTTAAAATACTTACACATTAAATAAATGTAAATAAAAGATAGATAAGGCTACATATCAATAATTATTCGTACTTTTGCTATCGGGTATTTTATGCCTTGTAGCAAACTAACTAAAAAAAGACACACATGGCAACTAAGAAGAGAAAAACAAACAGTAAAGCGTCATCACATATCATCACATTTTTGTGGATAGCTTTCGCCGGAGTTATCTTATCGGTTACATTGTTATTTGTAGCCATCTTCCAGGGTTGGTTGGGATATATGCCACCTATTGAAGACTTGCAAAATCCCAAAGACAAGTTTGCATCGGAGATATACTCGGACGATGGCAAGGTACTGGGACGCTTCTACCAAAGTCGCAACAACCGCGTATATGTAGACTATGGCGAAATATCGCCCCACCTCATCGAGGCTCTTATTGCCACAGAAGATGTGCGATTTGCCGAGCACTGCGGTATTGACTTCCGTGCCTTGATGCGTGCCATCGTCAAGCGTGGTATTCTCATGCAGAAGAGTGCCGGTGGTGGTAGTACCATTACTCAGCAATTGTCGAAACTATTATATTCACCCAAGGCCGGCAGCGTAGTAGAACGCCTTGTGCAGAAACCCCAAGAGTGGGTAATTGCCACAAAACTCGAGCGATACTACACCAAGGAGGAGATCATAAATATGTATCTCAACCATTTTGACTTCCTCAACAATGCAGTGGGAATACAATCGGCCGCACAAGTATACTTCAACAAATACGCCAAAGACCTCAACATCGAGGAAGCCGCAACGCTCGTGGGTATGTGCAAGAACCCCTCCTACTACAATCCTCGTCGATTTAACGAGCGCACACAAGGTCGTCGCAACGTCGTTCTGGGCCAGATGAGAAAGGCCGGTTATATCACAAAGGCCGAGTGTGACTCACTACAACAGTTGCCACTCACACTCGACTTCCGCTTGGTAGACCACAAAGAGGGCCCCGCACCCTACTTCCGCGAACGCATACGCATGATGCTCACAGCCAAGAAGCCTGTTCGTAGCGAATATGCCGGCTGGGAATACCAACAATATGTAAACGACTCGATTGCATGGGAGAATAATCCCGCGTATGGATGGTGTGAGAAAAACCGCAAACCCGACGGCAGCAAATACAACATATACAGCGATGGACTAAAGATATACACCGGTATAGATTCTCGCATGCAAGCCTATGCCGAACAAGCCGTTCGCGAACACGTGGCTGAATACCTACAACCTCGTTTCTCAAGAGAAAAGCGAGGTCGCAGCTACGCACCCTTCTCGCAAGAAATACCGGCCGACCAACGACAAACCATTCTGGAGCGCGACATGCGCAATAGCGACCGCTATCGCAACATGAAAAAGGCCGGCATAAGCAAAGAGGATATTATCAAAGCCTTCAATACACCCGTCGAAACAGAATTGTTTACCTACAACGGATTTGTAGACACCATCATCACCCCGATGGACTCAATCAAATACACCAAGGCATTCTTGCGCAATGGCTTCGTAGCCATGGATCCCTTTACCGGCAAGATAAAGGCTTATGTGGGTGGCCCCGAGTTCTCGCAATTCCAATATGATATGGCAGGTGTAGGTCGCCGACAAATTGGTTCTACCATTAAACCCTTCCTCTACACCCTTGCCATGGAAGAGGGTTTCACCCCGAACTCTAAACTCCTCAACGAGCAACCCATCTTCCACCTACCCAATGGCGACGTTTGGGAGCCACGCAATGCCAGCGAGGCTCGCATAGGCGAAATGGTTCCTTTAAGCTGGGCATTGAGCACCTCAAATAACTGGATTTCAGCCCGCCTCATCGATCAACTCTCGCCCGAGAGTTTGGTGCGCATTATGCGCTCATTCGGTATCACCAGCCGCATCGACCCTGTGCTTTCACTCTGCTTAGGAACAGTTGAAATTTCAGTAGAGGAAATGGCCGCTGCCTATACAGCCTTTGCCAACAACGGTGTGCGTGTAAGCCCTATTTATGTAACCCGCATTGAAGATAGCCACGGCAATATCATAGCCGAGTTTACACCTCAATTTACCGAAGTATTCAGTGAGCGAGCCTACAACCGTATTGTACCTATCCTGCGCAGCGTTATCGATGAAGGTACAGGAGGTCGCATACGCTTCCGCTACAACATTACAGCCGAAATGGGTGGTAAAACCGGTACAACCAACGACATGTCCGACGGATGGTTTATGTCATTCACTCCCAACCTCGTAACAGGTACATGGGTGGGTGGCGAAGACCCCAGCATACACTTTGACAACATGAGCGACGGTCAAGGCGCAAGTCTTGCTCTGCCCATTGCCGGACTTTTCTACCAAAAGGTATTCCGCGATAAAGACTTACAGTTCGAAGGTTATGTAGAGTCGCTCGAGTTTGAGTACCCCGAGGTAGAAGATGACATGGTCGAGGAGATTATCATTGAAGATATTCCGCAAGAGAGTGTCGAAGAAGCTATAGAAGGAATTTTTGAATAAAATAAATTAAAACAGCACAACAGTGACAATAGTACTTATGCTCGTTGGCCTTGCCTTGCTACTTGTAGGCGCCAACTATCTTACAGAAGGCTCATCAGCCATTGCCAAGCGATTTGGCATATCAGAGTTTGTTATTGGACTTACAATCGTTGCCATAGGCACATCAGCGCCCGAGTTTGTAGTCAGCCTTATTTCTACTTTCAATGGTAGTACCGATGTTGCCATTGGTAACATTCTGGGTTCGAACCTCTTCAACGCACTCATGATATTGGGTGTCACCGCGCTTATACAACCCATTCGCATCGAGCGTAATACCCTCTCGCGCGATATACCTTTTGGATTGTTGGCGGCAGTAGTTCTTGCCATCTGTGGTCTTGATGCCTGGCTCAATGGCGATGCAGGTGTGATTACACGTAGCGAGGGTTTGCTCATGCTCTGTTTCTTAGTGGTATTTATGGTATACTCATTTATTACAGCCAAGCGCGACGAAACACCAGACGAAGCTCAAGCCATTGAAACACCCACTAAAAAACATCCCATCTGGTTGGAGATAATCATGATTATAGGAGGACTTGCCGGACTGATTTATGGTGGCGAACTCTTCCTCAAATATGCAGTAATCTTTGCTCGCGACATGGGTATGCCCGAGGCCGTAATAGCCGTCACTCTTATGGCAGGAGGTACCTCAATGCCCGAATTGATCACTTGCGTTATTGCTGCAGTTAAGAAAAAAGGCCAATTGGCACTGGGTAACGTTATAGGCTCAAATATTTCAAACGTTTTCCTCATACTCGGCACATGCGCCACAGTATCACCCTTGCAATTGGGCAACATCTTACCTATCGACCTTGTTATCCTCTCGGCAGCTTCTTTGCTTGTAGCTATCACAGCATTTACATTCCGCCGCAATGAATTAGATCGCGCCGAGGGTGCTATATTCATGATACTCTACATTGCATATGTAGTGTACCTACTTATGCGATAAGAGCACAATCCTATCAACACACACAACAAAGGCTGCGTAATAACGCAGCCTTTGTTGCTATAGGACTATTGCTAAGTATAATTACGAAATCTTAAACTCGATGGGCGAAGCATCCCATTCCTTGAGGAAATCTACCAATTCGCGAGTAAGTTGACACTTGCGACGCGAGCGCATCGATACTTGTCGGCCTATCTTCTCATCAATGATTCGGAAAGAAACATCTACACCATTATGAGGATTTTCGATCATATTCTCAGACAGAGACTCGATAAAGGCCGGAGTAAATGCCTCAAGCAAAAGAGTTATTGACAACTTCGAGAACAGCTTTCCCTGCAAGTCGGCAAGGAGGTCTATCGAACGAATAACCAAGTTTACATTGTCATTGTAACGGCTACGCTCGTAGGTTGCACGCACCATGATAAAGGTAGTGCTACCTATGCGTCCAAAATTGCTATACTTCACATAATCGCGACCAAACAAAGGTATCTCGTCAGAGCCTGTATAATCCTCAATCTTCAAGAATGCGTATGGATTGCCATTCTTACCCACTTTCTCACGATAACCCACAATGACACCACCGAAGGTAATCTCTTTGCCTATCAATTCGGCACGATTCTTAAGGTCGACCATGCGTGTATTGCAGGCGTAATCAAGTTCCAACTTATAGGGATCGAGAGGGTGAGCCGACAGGTAAAGACCAACCAAATTCTTCTCTCGCTCAAGACGAGTAATCTGAGGCTCTTCGACAACATCGGGTATTTGGGGTTTGGCAGTAGTCGATTCCATTACAGCATCACCCCACAAAGAGGTTACCTGCGATGCACGATCGCTCTGCACACGTTGACCATATCGAACCAATGTATCGACAAAGCTGATTTCGCCTTCGGCTACAGGCAAGAAGTTCTCACGTTTCACCTCAACAAAACTATCGAAAGCACCGGCTGTAGCAAGCGACTCAATAGTCTTCTTACCGCATGCCGATAGATTGACACGCTCGACAAAATCAAAGACAGAGGTAAAGTTTCCATTCTTCTCACGCTCAGCAATGATAGCCGTTACAGCAGCCTCGCCTACGCCTTTGATCGCACCCAAACCAAAGCGTATATCACCTCGCTTATTTACCGAGAACTTGAGTTGACTCTCATTGACATCGGGACCCAATACCTGAATCTTCATAGCCTTACACTCACTCATAAACTTGGTTACGTCGGTGATGTCCGACAAGTTACGACTGAGCACCGCCGCCATATATTCCGAGGGATAGTTGGCCTTGAGGTATGCAGTCTGGAAGGCTACCCACGAATAGCATGTGGCATGGCTCTTGTTGAAGGCATAAGAGGCAAATTTCTCCCAGTCGCCCCATATCTTTTCGAGCACATCTTCTTGATATTCATGTTTCTTACCACCATTGATAAACTTAGGCTTCAACTCATCAAGTTTATCCTTCAGCTTCTTACCCATTGCCTTACGCAAAGCATCCGATTCGCCACGGGTAAAGTCGGCCAAGAGGCGCGACAACAACATGACTTGCTCCTGATACACGGTAATACCATAAGTATCCTTAAGATACTTCTCCATGATAGGAATATCATAGGTAATAGGCTCACGACCGTGCTTGCGGGCAATAAACTGCGGTATATAATCCATGGGGCCCGGACGATACAGGGCGTTCATGGCAATGAGGTCTTCGAAAGTTGAGGGTTGCAGCTCGCGCAAATACTTTTGCATACCGGGCGACTCAAACTGGAA
>CAJGDT010000054.1 GCA_904502265.1 uncultured Barnesiella sp.
TTTAATTTTAATCAGATATGAATTACGACGATATAAGAAAATATAACAACGATCGCGCCTGTGTAGAGCGTGATGGAAAGTTTGGATATATTGACCGCGATACCGAAGAGGTAATCCCCTTGATATATGATGCAGCTAAAGACTTCTCGGACGGAGTGGCTTTGGTGTGTCGCGAGGGTAAGTGGGGCTGTATCGATGTCGACGGCAACGAGGTATTGCCCTTGCAGTACGACGGTGGTGTGAACTTTGTAGACGGTTACGGTGCCATGTGTCGCGAAGGCAAGTATGCTATTATCGACAAGACCGGCCGTGAGGTAACCCCCTATATGTATGACAAAGTAGTACACCCGTTTGCCGATGGTGTAGCTATGGTAACAATCGAGGGTCGCTATGGTTATGTCGACACCAAGGGAGTCGAGGTTGTCCCCGTTGAGTACTTGGTTATGGGACGTTTCTGTGAGGGCTTGGCCGCTACACGTGACGAGGAGACCGGCCTTTATGGCTTTATCGACCGCGACAACAATGTGGTTATTCCTTTCGAATACGACTTTGTAGGCTCATTTGCCGATGGTCGTGCAGCCGTATGTCTGCAAGGAAAGTGCGGTTTCATCGATACCACAGGCGATGTAGCTATTGCTATTCAGTACGATTATGTAGGTAACTTTGAGGGAGGCTTGGCCATTGTAGGCTCGGGCGAGGACTTCTACTATATCGACACCGATGGCAATTTTGTGCGCGATTACGACGACAATATCCTCCGTGCCAAAGTGCCCGACTTTATGGATTGATACGCTTCAATACTATACATATTATAGCATAAACAAGGGGGCTACATCTGCAGATGTAGCCCCCTATGTATTGATTCATATCAAGATTAATACTCAAATTTGTAACGACCGAGGAAGTCGGCAGTCTTTTGAATCATCTTGTACATGATAATATCGTCTTTCACGAAGGGAACTTCGGCACGGTAAGCGGCCATGAACTCTTCGAGGATGGGCGAAGTCTTTTCGGGGCGACGGAAGTCGAGACCTTGTGCACCGTTCATCAACTCGATAGCGAGGATGTTCTCGAGGTTGTCGAGAATTTTGTGCAACTTGGTAGCGGCGTTTGCACCCATTGATACGTGGTCCTCTTGACCGTTGCTCGATACGATAGAGTCGCTGGCAGCCGAGAAGCAATACATCTTGTTTTGGCTAACCATAGCAGCAGCTGCGTATTGAGGAATCATGAAACCAGAGTTCAAGCCCGGCTCGGCAACGAGGAATTCGGGCAAGCCACGGAAGCCCATGATGAGTTGAGCAACACGACGCTCTGATATGTTACCAAGCTCGGCAAGTGCTACAGCGAGGTAGTCGAACACGAGAGCGAGAGGCTCACCGTGGAAGTTACCACCAGAGATGATGCAATCTTCGTCGGGGAAGATAGTGGGGTTGTCGGTAACTGAGTTAATCTCGGTCAACAATACACCACTCACGTAGCGGATGGCATCCTTGATAGCACCGTGTACTTGGGGAATGCAACGGAATGAGTAGGGGTCTTGTACGTGTTTCTTGGGCTTAGCGATGAGTTCGCTACCGGCAAGAAGACGACGGAAGGCCTCGCCTGTCTCAATTTGACCTTTGTGAGGACGTACTTGGTGAATGTTGTCGTAGAAAGGCTCGATGCGACCATCGAATGCCTCCAATGAGATAGCACCAATCATGTCGGCACCCTTCATGATGTGACGAGCGCGGATGATAGCATATACACCATTAGAGCTCATGAATTGAGTACCGTTCAAGAGAGCAAGACCCTCTTTGCTTTGCAACTTAACGGGCTCAAGACCTACTTCCTTCAATACCTCGGCAGCAGGACGACGCACACCCTTGTAGTTTACATCACCTTCGCCAATGAGGGGCAAGAAGAGGTTGGCAAGAGGAGCAAGGTCGCCCGATGCACCCAATGAACCGCGGTCGTAAACGATGGGGAGGATGTCGTTGTTGTAGAGGTCGAGTACGCGTTGTACTGTCACAACTTGCACACCGCTATGACCCATTGAGAGGGCGTGAGCCTTCAAGAGGAGCATGAGGCGTACAATCTCGGGATCCAACTCAGTACCTACGCTACAAGCGTGGCTCTTAACGAGGTTCTCTTGCAATGTAGTGAGCTCGTTGGGCGAGATGTTGCGGTTGCACAATGAGCCGAAGCCTGTTGTGATACCATACAAGGGTACTTCAGAAGTCTCGGTCTTGCGGTCGAGATAGTTACGGCACTTTTCGATTTTGGCAATTGCCTCGGGAGAGAGTTCAAGACGAGCTTTGCTGTCGAGAATTTCTTCGATAAGGTCGAATGTAAGTTCACCCGAACCGATATAATAAGTCTTTAGCATAATCCGTGATTTTCTTGAGCGTAAGTAATAAGTTCGTTTTCGTGAACGAGAGCCATAGCCTCAATCTCTTCGCAAGCAGCTTTCATGTTCTCAACATAAGCCTCGTCTTTCAAGCCACCGAGGTTGATGCGAACATTGAGAATAGCGCCACGAACGGCAGCACGGCAGCACATGATAGCTACGCAGCTATCGGTAATAGCGTTAGTGTTACCATTTTGACCTATATATATAATAGTAGGCATAGCCTCGAGCGCGGTGCGAGCTACTTCCATAGGAATCTCGGCAGCGTGCTTGGTAGCCTCTTCGATAACGGCAGCACGGTGTGCTTTCTCTTCATCGGTCTCTTTGGGGAGCTTGAAGGCTGCAAAAACTTGGTCATAAGCCTCAGAGTCGAGGTCGATGAGTTCAACAAAACGAGTGCGCATAGCGTTGAGTTTCTCAGCTGCTGCAGTCATTTCGGCGTCTTTGTCGGCATATTTTTTACGACCTATAGTAAGGTTGGTAACCATAGTACCCAATGCAGTTGCGATAGCGGCGTTGAGAGCCGAGATGCTACCACCACCGGGTACGGGTTCGTTACTTGCTGTTTTTTCTAAGAATGCTGTAACATTAAGGTCTACGAGTTTCATAACTGTGAGTGTTTTATTTAATATGTGAGTATTTTACCTGCTTTGATAGTGTGTTTTACCGAGTTCATTGCTGTATAGTAGGGCAATGTGTAGTGTGTGTCGGTGTCGAGCAATACAAGGTCACCTTGCTTGCCTACCTCTATCGAGCCAATCTTGTCAGCACGACCAATAGCGGCAGCACCATTGAGTGTCATGGCAGTAATAGCCTCCTCAACAGTAAGGTGCATATAGATGCAAGCCAATGCAAATGTCAAGGGAATGCTACCCGAACAGCAGCTACCGGGATTGAGGTCGGTGGCAAGTGCCACGGCGCAGTCGCGGTCAATCATTTCGCGTCCGCGAGCATAAGGCTCACGCAAGGTAAATGCGGTGAGAGGCAACAAGGTGGCTACTACGTTGTTCTCGCTCATGGCACGAATGCCTTCGTCCGAAGCGTGCAAGAGGTGGTCGGCGCTGAGTGCTTTCAACTCACCGGCAAGTTCCGAGCCACCAAAGGTTACGATTTCATCGGCATGGATTTTCACACCGAAGCCCATCTCCTTGGCAGCCGAGAGCAGGCGACGTGATTGCTCAACAGTGAATACACCCTTTTCGCAGAAGATGTCGCAGTTTTCGGCCAAGTTGCGCTCCTTAACGAGAGGCAACATTTCATCGATGATAAAATCGATAAACTCTTCGTGACGGCCTTTGTATTCGGGAGGAAGAGCATGTGCACCCAAGAATGTAGTGGCAATGTCGACTTTGCGGTTGGGGTTGGCGTTGATGTCGCGCATAACTTCGAGTTGCTTGATCTCGGCATCGCGGTCGAGACCGTAGCCACTCTTACCCTCGACAGTAGTAACACCCATGCGGCTCATTACCTCAATGAATTTGTAGGCCTTTTGCAACAACTCGTCATGAGTAGCTTCGCGAGTAGCCTTCATTGAATTGACAATACCGCCACCGCGCTCCATGATGCTCATGTAGCTATCGCCACGCATGCGCCACATAAACTCCTCGGGACGGAAGCCGCCAAACACGAGGTGAGTGTGTGAGTCAACAAAGCCGGGCAACAATACTTGTCCTTGTGCATCGAGTACTTCGTAGCCTTCGGGGATGTTAGGGCGGTTGTCGCCTACATAGGTGATAATGCCGTCGGTAACCTCTACTGTGCCACAATCGATAATGTGCAGGTCATTCATCTTTTTACCCTTTATGGCTGTATTGCCAAGGGGAGTGATGATGCGTGCATTGGTTATGATTAGGTTGCTCATGTTTTGTTATTATTATCGGCTAAAGAGATACAGGCCACTGTGTAGTGTCCTATATCTCTTTTGCTCAATGTGTTGCTAATATACTATTATTCCATGATGCGTGCTTCGAGCACTTGATCCATCGAGAAGTTCTCGATACCGAGGTAGTACTCGGCAGTGTCGATAAGAGCAGCCATAGGAACGAGACCGATGATTTCGCTACCTACGATGCTTACGCCGTAACGACGAGCCTCGTATTTAACCATTTCGAAGGCTTGGTAGAGAGCTGTTTTGCTATAGTCGGTCATGTTGATACTTACTTGAGTAATACCACGCTCAGTGAGGTCTACACCCATAGCTTTGCAGAAACGCAAGCCACCACCGATGAAGCGAATGCGCTTAGCGATGCTGTGTGCGATGTCGAGGCAGGGAGTGTTGAGGTTGATGTTGAAAGCAACCAACGGCATGCGAGCACCTACTGCAACTGTACCGGCTGTAGCGTGACGCTCAGCGGGACCGAAGTCGGGAGCCCACTCGGGTTGTTTAATCTTCTCGGCCATACCCTCAAACTCGCCTTTGCGTACAGCGGCAAGGTTCTCGCGGTAGGGAGCAGAAGCTGATTTCTCATACAAGAATACGGGCAAGTTGTAGAGTTCGGCGATCTTAGCACCTACTTCTTTCGACATAGCTACTGCATCGTCCATTGTGCAACCCTTGATGGGGATGAAGGGCACAACGTCAACAGCGCCCATACGGGGGTGTTGACCCTCGTGTTTGTTGAGGTCGATGAGTTCTACAGCAGTACCTACAGCCTCAATAACGGCAGCTTTCAATGCCTCGGGCTCACCTACTACTGTTACAACACAACGGTTGTGGTCGGTATCGTTACTGTAATCGAGCAATTTTACACCCTCTTTGGCGCGGAATGCCGATACGATTTTCTCAATTTTTTCCAAGTCGCGGCCCTCGCTGAAATTGGGCACGCACTCCATAATTTTACTCCAACTCATAGTTTTAAAAAGTCTTTATAAGGTTTATTTTTTTATGATTATTTCTTTAATGCTTCTTTGATAACATCTTTTACCAATTGGTCATCGGCAATGTAGGGCATAGTGATATCGTAGTCGGGTTGTGTGCGATTGAACTCTGCGGTTGTCTCCATAGCGTGAGCGTTGCGAGCCCATGAGCGACGAGCAACACCACCCATAACGTCCCAGAGCATTGACGAACGCAAAATTTCGTCTACGCGCTCCGAACCGTCGCATACCATACCGAAGCCACCATTGATAGACTTACCGATACCTACACCACCACCATTGTGCAATGCAACAAGGCTCATACCGCGGGCACAGTTGCCGGCGAAGCATTGTACAGCCATGTCGGCCATTACGTTACTACCGTCCTTGATGTTCGATGTCTCGCGGAAGGGTGAGTCAGTACCACTAACGTCGTGGTGGTCGCGACCCAACATGATGGGGCCTACCTCGCCGTTGCGTACCATTTCGTTGAATTTGAGGGCGATATTCATACGACCCAATGCATCTTGATAGAGGATGCGAGCTTGTGTACCTACTACGAGGTTGTTCTTCTCGGCATCGCGTATCCATATCCAGTTGTCGAGGTCTTGACCACGACGGTTCTTGTCGATGCACTCCATAGCAGCCTTGTCGGTCTTAATCAAGTCCTCATGCTTACCGCTGAGGCATACCCAACGGAAGGGACCATAACCATAGTCGAACAACTCGGGACCCATGATATCCTCAACGTACGAAGGCCAAATGAAACCGTCCTTCTCGTCGTATCCGTTGCGTGAGATTTCCATAACACCGGCATCGTATACCGACTTCATGAAGGCGTTACCGTAGTCAAAGAAGTATGTACCGCGCGATACCAAAGTCTTGATAACGTTGAAGTGACGTACAAGTGTTGCGTTTACTTGGCGGCAGAACTCCTCGCGGTCTTCTTTCAAGAGGCGAGTGCGCTCCTCAAACGAAATACCTGCGGGGCAGTAACCACCTTCGTATACTGCGTGACATGATGTTTGGTCACTGAGCAATTCGATGTGTATGTTGTTTTCGGCTGCATATTCGAGCAAGTCTACAACGTTACCGTGGAATGCGATAGAGCAGGGCTCTTTGCGATCTACAGCCTCTTGAGCCATGCGGAATGCTTCGCCCATGTCGTCGGTGATGTGTTGTACCCAACCTTGAGTGTGGCGAGTAACGATACGTGAGTAGTCAACCTCGGCAATGATTGATGCAGCACCGGCAATGTCGGCAGCTTTGGGTTGAGCACCACTCATACCGCCAAGACCTGACGAAACGAAGAGGTGACCGCGCAAGTCGCCGTCTTGGGGAACGCCCAACTTCATGCGACCGGCATTCAACAATGTGTTAAATGTACCGTGAACGATACCTTGAGGACCGATGTACATCCAACCACCGGCTGTCATTTGACCGTAGTTGGCAACACCCATTTGTGCAGCGATTTCCCAGTCCTTTTGGTTGTCAAAGAGACCTACCATCATAGAGTTGGTGATGATTACACGGGGTGCATCGGGTTTTGACTTGAAGAGACCGAGGGGGTGACCTGACTCAACAACCAATGTTTGGTCTTGAGTAAGCTCTTCGAGATATTGCATGATAAGACGATATTGCATCCAGTTTTGACACACTTGGCCTGTCTCGCCGTATGTTACCAACTCGTAGGGGTAGAGGGCGATGTCAAAGCAAAGGTTGTTGTCAATCATTACTTGGAATGCTTTACCTTCGATACATTTTCCTTTGTATTCATCGATAGATTTGGCCTTCAAGTCGCCTTGAGGGCGGAAACGATAGCCGTAGATTTTACCACGAGTGAGCAACTCGTTCATAAACTCGGGAGCCAACTCGGCGTGCAATTCTTGCGGAATGTAACGCAATGCATTTTTCAATGCTACTTCGGTTTGTTCGGGAGTGAGTTTGTAGCCACGGTCGGGCGCACGGCGTATGCCTTCGACAAATGTAGGATAGTCGGGCAATACATTAGGTAATGTGAGTTCCATATTTTTAGTCTGTTAAGATTGATTATATGCTTTGTTTGTTAGCAAGTTAGCTCGTCTTCTGCGACCTTTGTCTCTCAGATTGACGACCTTGCTTTTTGCGGTAGTGCAAATATACAAATTTCTGCGCTATTATTCGCTCTATTTGTCTACAAATTTTATATTAAATGTGTAATTGAATTGTTTGCTGCCGTTTTTGCCCGTAATCGATGATTGTTGTCAATGCTATAATACAACGTGAGCCGTCTCACGACGGCTCAGGGGTTGCTTTAAAACTTTACAATCTAATACTATGAAAAAACTGATACAAAGATATGATCGTATTTGGAATACGCAAAATTTTATATTAAAAAATATCTTCGTTTTAACAATATTTCTTTTAAAACAATCGATTATTTAACAAATCGTAATGGATTGTGATATAGTGTTGCGATGCGTTAATTTGTTTATCGAAACTTTATCTAATGCTTGACTCATCGCGATAGAATGTCTATTTTTGCGACAGAAATGGAAGAGGTAAATGATATATTGATAAACCGGCTGGATCAGTGGTATGCTACCCATGCTCGTGAGTTGCCTTGGCGTGTTACTCGCGATGCCTATTGTATATGGGTATCGGAGATTATCCTGCAGCAGACTCGCGTGGCGCAAGGGCATGATTATTATCTCCGTTTCATCGAAAGATTTCCCAATGTCGAGGCGCTTGCAATGGCTGAGGAAGATGAGGTAATGAAGTATTGGCAGGGGCTGGGATATTATAGCCGAGCACGCAATATGCATGTTGCCGCCAAAGATATTATGGCACGTTTTGATGGTGCCTTTCCATCGAATTTTTCTGACATTCGTTCGCTTAAAGGGGTGGGTGATTATACCGCTGCAGCCATTGCTTCGATAGCTTTCGATTTGCCTCATGCTGTTGTTGATGGAAATGTATATCGAGTGCTGTCTCGCCTCTTTGGTATAGATACTCCAATAGACACTCCGGCAGGAAAACGTTATTTTGCCGAGTTAGCACAAACTCTCTTAGATAAGGAAAATCCGGGTCTTTATAATCAGGCTCTTATGGAGTTTGGCGCATTGCAATGTACTCCCGGAGCGTGCAACTGTGACAACTGCCCGTTGTCCGATATCTGTGTGGCAAATGCCTCTCGCACGGTTACTCAACTACCCATAAAGCAAGGAAAAATTTCGATAAAATCGCGCTTTTTTAACTACTTCGTTATATCTTGTGGTGGCTTTACTTGGTTGAGCCGGCGCGAAGGTAAGGAT
Organism: uncultured Barnesiella sp.; assembly: GCA_904502265.1. Taxonomy (GTDB): domain Bacteria; phylum Bacteroidota; class Bacteroidia; order Bacteroidales; family Barnesiellaceae_A; genus Barnesiella_A. Next base: position 8,542 of record CAJGDT010000054.1, read on the forward strand.
ATATGGCGCAACCTTTATGAATATCCTCTTATAGAGACACCCGAAGAGACCGATTTCATCGAAATTCAGCATACCGATGAGTACCGAAAATTATTCGATGGAGTGGGCAAAATTACGTTTCTGGGGCAACCTTATACCTGTCGCCACGTGCTTACACATCGTGTCATTTATGCTACTTTTTATACGGTTGAGGTTGAGTCGTTTCCGGTTTCTTTGTCGCACCTTACGCCCATAGCTGTTGCCGATGTCGAGCAGTATGCTGTGTCGAGACTTACCGAGCTGTATCGTCAACATCGCGAAAAATGACAAATGCATTTCTCTGGCAAAAAAAACATGTCAAGGTTTAACGGTTTTTCACTCGCTTATCACTATCTTTGTAGAAGATAGGATGCGGTTTGGAAAAAAACACAAGTAAACTTGTCTTTTCTTCACTCACCTTTCACTATCTTTGCCTACAATAAAAATATAGAGCCGAACGAACGATAAATGATAGAACGCATAATAATTCTTGAGGGTGTTGACCCTGTATTATTCTACGGAGTAAATAATTGTAATATACAGTGTGTGAAGAACTTGTTCCCCAAGTTGCGACTTGTGGCACGAGGTAATGTGCTTAAGGTAATGGGCGACGAGTTGGAGACTGCTCTCTTTGAGGAGAAGATTCAACAACTGATAGCCTACTGTGAGGAGCACAATACACTCAACGAGGAGGTGATTGTTACTATCATCAAGGGCGAAAAGCCTATTACCGTAAAGCGTGATGATGACCTTATTATCTACGGTGTCAATGGTAAGCCTATCACAGCGCGTTCGGTCAATCAGCAGAAACTTGTTAAGGCCTTTGAAGAAAACGACCTCGTCTTTGCATTGGGTCCTGCCGGTTCGGGTAAA
>CAJGDT010000055.1 GCA_904502265.1 uncultured Barnesiella sp.
CATATAAGCCGACTCAATCTGGGTAAAGTAGCGGTCGTCATACCAAGAAACGATAAAACCACCGTCCTCCGAAGGATGTACTTCGAGAAGAGTCCATGCAGGAGTATTACCCCAACCACCGTTGTAGATTCTTACATCTTCGGTCCATACGGGAGTACCATCGAAATCGAGCTTGCGAGCATAGAGGTCACATGAAGTTCCCTTGGCATAGAGCATGATAACTTGGTTGTTACCACCGTCTACAACATAGGGATATTGGAAGTTACCTTTATTATCAAACAATCGTACTGTCTCGGGATCCCACAACATCTCGCCTTCGGGGCTGATGCGTTGCATCTCGAGTGCAAAGTTACGAGAAGCATCTACTTCATAAGTGTGAGTCCAGGCAAATACATAGCTTCCATCGGCCAATTGACATATATTCATGCTTATGGCATAATTATACACATTATCACCTTCCAAGGCTATACCATCTTCGCCCCACAAAAAATCACCCTCGGGCGAGATTTTATATACAATGTAGCTCTCCTCGGCACCATTTACGCCGGTATTATAGCGCTCGTCACGTACTGCTACGATAGCATTGTCATCACGGTCTACAAAGAGAATTTGACCGGTTGTAGTCCATGTACGAGAAGGATAGTCGGCAACCAAAAGAGGCTCCTCGAACTTATAGTTACCGGCCGAGTCGATCAATTGCAAAGAAGTACAAACACGATCATCACCGGGATGGTTGATAGCAATCCACGCACCACCATCCGAGGTCTTGCCCATTGAGTTCTTGTAGAAAGAACGGTTATCGGGCCAAGCCAACATGTTTTCAGCCGGATTGCTATTCCATTGAGCAATGGCTGATGTACCAGCCATCAAGGCTGTAGTAACGAGTAACATCAATTTTTTCATAAACTTTTTTCAACTGGTTTTAATTAAGGTTTCTATTAATACAATATCATTTTTATTGTCTTCACATCATCTAAAGTAGTGAGGGTGGCAATGTATATACCGGCAGGCATATCCAACTCACACTCAACGAGCTGCGCACCGGCTTGCAAGCTACCCTCGAAAGGAGTTGCCACACAAGTACCATCCATATTACATATAGTAAGTGTAGCTTGTGTATCGGTAGCAACCTCTACTGCAAATGTGACATTTTCGCCTGCAAACGACACTACTTCAAAAGAGGTATTGTCGCTCATTTCAATACTATTTACAGCAGCGTTGGTTTTATTACCTACAGTAGCATCATAGTTGGCTCTATTGATATACAATTGCTTGAAATCGGGGGTGCTATCAGTACCGCGATCATCCCACACAAATATCCACGAGCCGTTGGGCAACATATCCGTAACCTGAATCTCGTTCTTCTCGGTAGGCAATTGTGTATTGGTAAGAATAGGACTCTCCTCCCAACGGAAGCTACCATTGTCGGTATTGATAATCTGCATGCACACATCGACATTACCATAATCGAGTTGATTGCGACGCATAAAAAATGCAGCTATCTCACCATCGTGAGCCGATTGCAACTTGAGGTCGCCGTAAGATTTATACTCACCAAAGTCCTCTACAACGAGACCTTCTTCACCCCAACACAATTCACCCTCTTTCGACACACGCTGAGCCACAGCTCTGAAATTGCCTTGACCGGGAGTAGCCTCACGCCAGAAAGCAATGAACGAGTCACTATGCGGGTCGTAGGTACAAGTGGTTGATAGGGCTCGACAACCTGAGTAAGTAAGTTTAAGACCCTCTTCGCCTTCAGAAAATGCCAACTCACCATTAGGCTTGACATACGACATATATATCGACTCAATGTTGGTGCTGTGACGATCGTCATACCAAGTAACAATCACACCACCATCGCCCGAAGGTTCTACGTCGAGTACACCCCACAAAGGAGTGTTGAGAAAACCACCACGATATATGCGAGTATCTTCACTCCATACAGGAGTGCCATCAAAGTCAATCTTGCGGGCATAGAGGTCATTGTTTGAGCCTCGAGTATATACCAATATACATTGACCCATACCGGCATCTACCACAAAGGGCCAAAAGTATGTCACCTTACCCTCGGGGTCGGTGAGACGTGTTTCGGTAACATCCCACAACACCTCACCATCGGCGCTTACACGTTGTACATCAATCGAGAAGAGCACTTCCTCGTCATCGCAGTGTGTCCATGTAAATACGTAGCTATCGTCGCTCAACTGTGCTATACCCATACAGGCATTGATGTGAGTTCCATTACCACCATCAATCGACACACCCTCTTCGCCCCACAACATCTCGCCGGTTTGCGAAATTTTGTAAGCAGTATAGGTGCCATAATCGGTATTAGCAGGTGCGTGACGCAAGTCCGATACTACGACAATAGCATTACCCTCTCGGTCCACAAAGAGATTATTATTGACATAACCGGTGAGACGATCAGGATAGTTCGATACCAACATGAGTTCATCGCCCAAGAGAGCTACACCGGTCGAATCGTACAACTGCACATAGTGTGCATCGGGAGCACAATCCATGTAGAACCAAGTGTTACCCTCAGGAGTACCTTGAACATCGAACGAGTAGAAATACTCATCTTCGGTGTTTATCAACAAAGGCTCTGCCGCACTGTTGCCCCATTGAGCAAGGGCAACAGTTGCAAACATGGCAGAGATGATAAGTGCTATTTTTCTCATAACACGCTGTGTTACTTATTCATATAATCAATATACCGCAACCTTAGCTACCTCGTGAGCAGTAGCAGATGTTACCTCTACTACATATACTCCTTGGACACTGATAGGTGCTGAAATGCTCTCGGCAGCTTGAGTAGCATATACACATTGACCTGCAGCATTGTAAACAGCTACACTATATGCTTCATTGCCATTAGCTACTACTTGGATAGCTTTGTTAGCCTTGTTATATTGTACTGTGTAAGCATTGTCGGCACTGATTGCTTCTACTGCTGACTCTACCGATGTGGTAAAGAATGAGCGAATACCGTGATCTTTGATTTCGAGCAATTGCGATACCAATTTGCCATTAGCATTGTATATCTTGCAAGTACCACGAGGAATGTAGATACCATTACCCCAAGCATCGGTAATCTCCAAGCAATAAGTTTTGTCTTTGTCGAGCATGAGTTCTTCAGTAACCTCTGTAACTACACCGAGAGGATAAGGACCAAACTCATGAATAACTTTACCGGCCATATCCTTAATGAGGTAGCGGTTTTCATCGGCATAGTTATCGGTCTTGATTACAAACTTGTTGAAGGGAGTAGTCTCAACGGGATCTTGGAAATCGCCACTGATGCTATTACCTTTATAAGTTTGATTGTTGATGCTTGTCAATTTCAAAGTAAAGTCATTGGCACTTTTAATAAGATCGCTTTGGTTGAAAGGCACTTGAATAAGAGCAGTAGAACGAGCAGGAACAAGACCGGTCCATTCGGTTGTGTATTTAGTATCATTGAGGTTGATATCGAAACCGGCAGTAACTACATCTTCAGTAGAGTTGTTTCTGAACAATACTTCATAATAGTTGTAGGCGTATGTACCGGTAACAGGAATGAGAGGTTGTTGAATCTCGGCATTCATAGGAATAACAAGACCGGGATATTCGGGGTGAACACCAGTAATGTTGAGCACATCGGTTTTGTCCTTACATACATAAGCCAACACCTCAGAGTTAGCGATATCGGTAGCAACACCTTTAATATCATTGGGAACTACATATACATATTGCTTTTTGAAAGTATCACCTTGCTTGCATGAAGCAATTGTATCGCCCCATACAGGTGTAAGGTATGCACGTGCAACATGATCGTGGATGTAGTTATTACCTGCATTACCTCCGTTTTGAGGACCACGAATACCGCTTTGTGTAATGAGTATGTTGAGCATATTGAAGTCGGCATCAACATCGGCTGTATAGTAACCCTCTACAACAACAGTAAGTTCGCGAGAATCAGGATTATATACACTTGACAACCACAAGTTTACAGGAGCATCTTGATCGCAGATAAGACGAGCATACTCAACCCATTTGTTGCGCGATGTCATAGGCTCTGTCTCGCCATCGAAGAGGGTACGGTTAATCATACCTGAAGGATAACCGGGAGTCTCAAAGTAAATATCGAGTGAATCACCTTGAGGTGTACGGAAATCAGGCTCACCGGGAGAAGGTTGTGCATAGTGACCGGCATGAACGGCTGTAGCATAAACCTTGTCGCCTTGTGCCTTGAGCAACTCTGCTATTCTGTAGTGTGCATCGGGACAGTTACCACAGTGGATACCTGTAAAGTCCTCGAGGAATACTTTCTTCTTTTGTACTTCTGTTGATGCATTGCTTGCAAGAGTGTTGAAGAAAACACGAACACCATGCTCTTCTATACGCTCAACCTCTTCAATAAGGGTATTATTTGCATCGTAAAGATTGAGATAACCCTCAAAAATACCATTTGACCATGCATCGGTAACCTCTAAGCAATAACGAGTATTAGCCTCGAGTGCAGCCATCTCTTTAGTTTCTATATAAGCAAGTTCACCAGCTTCATAAGGACCAAACTCCTTAACAACATTACCTTGCATATCTTTGATTACGATATGGTTTTCATCAGCATAATCGTCAAGGCAATATTCTACCATCACTGTGGGTGTAACGGTAAAAGGAGCATTAAATTTATCGGCCAATTTGTTACTTGTAAATTCGGTACCATTGAGAGCTGTTGCTTTGATAACATATTTGTTATTAGTAGCTTTTGAAAGACCTGCAACATCAAAGGGCAAACGAATTGTGGCAGTAGTACGAGGATCGACATGACCTGTCCAGTCAATTGTATAATCTACACTATTGAAAGTAACATTAAATGTAGCCGATGTAATTGCTTCGCTCGATTTGTTGATGAAGTCAAACTCGAAGTAATCGTAACCCCAAGTACCATTCATAGGAATAAGAGGCTGTGCAATCTCGGCTGCAAGAGGCAATGTCATGCCTACTAACTCGGGATGACCACCGGTAACGTTGAGCACATTCTCTTTATCTTCGGTAACAAATACTACAACCTCGATTTCAGCAGGATTTACTTCTACATCCTTGATATCTGAGGGAAGAGTATAGACATATTGTTTAGAAAAGAAATCTCCTTTCTTGCATGATGTAATTTCATCGCCCCATGTTGATGTAAGATATACACGAGCCATGTGTTGGTGCATATATTCGCTACCCATACCGGCACCCTTTTGGGGACCCATGATGTTATTTTGTGTCAACACCACATTGAGGTAATTTGATTGAGCATCAACATCGGCTGTATAATAACCCTCAACATCAATTGTAAGAGTGCGGGTTGCATTGTCGTAAGTGCTCTTCATCCACAAATTGACAGGAGCCAACTCCTCTATCAATTGACGAGAAAATGAAGCCCAAGAATAACGACTGATAGTCATACGACCGTCGACACGTTGGCGGTTGACCATACCTGCAGGATAACCTGAGATAGCAAAATAGTCATTAATCTCAGAACCTTCTGAAGTACGGAAATCAGGCTCATCGCTGTGAGGTACTGCAAACTGACCTGCATGAACAGCAATAGCAAACACATTTTCAGGTTGCACCTTTATTAGGTCAGCAACGATTTTGTGGGCTTGAGGACAATAGCCACAACTAATGCCGGTAAACTCTTCGATGAGTACATTTTTGTACTCCGGCTCAGTTGAAACATTTCGTTCAGCATGACACATAACTATCGCTATTGTCAACGCCATAATAGAAAGTAATACTCTTTTCATATAATTGTTTGTTAGTTGGTTTTTCTCTATTGCAAATTTATGGATTTTGATAATTTGACAAAACAGAGACACCATTGTTTTACTACTGCATACACTGCCATACAATGCAATACACTACTGCATTTTATCTCATTCAATTGATACATAAATATTTAATCTGCCGTTTTATTTTAATATATCAACGTTTTTATTTAAAAAATATAAGCAATAAAAGCTGTTTTTCGCTAATAATTACTATATTTGCGGCATAAATAGAGGCATATTTTACCACCGAAAAGTTATGAATAGAAACAAAATAACCACCTCAATAATAAGATTATTATTATCAATCATCCTACTTTTTAGCGCCAACTCCGGATTGGCGCTAACAGATACCTTGCAGTTAAGAATCCTAAGGAAATCACAAGATTTAATTGACACCAGCAACCGTGAGGGCTTGGAGATGCACAACAAAATAAACGAGCTGAAAGAAAACAAAAACGTCACAGACAGCATGTTTGTTGAGTTCTTAAATCAAAATATTATCACCCACTTCAGAGAGTTATCGCAACTACCCAACGCTATCGAAATACTCTCGGCAACAACCGAAGTACTGGAAAAGAAAAACTGCGAGAAGAAGATACTTCTTACACTATACCTTCCATTGGGTGCGGCATTTGAAGAAGTAGGCCTATGGAGCATCGCTATGGACTACTATCACAAAGCTCTCGCAATAGCGCAAGAAGGCAACTTGAAGGCCAACATTGCACGTATATATAATAATATAGCTGTAGCATACCACAAAATAGAACCCACAACGGCGATTGAGTACCTCAACAAGTCCCTCGAAATAAACAAAATGGTAGGAGACAAAAAAGAGTTGTACCTCAACTACAACAACCTGGCGGCTATATACATGAAGCAAAAGGAGTACGACAACGCTCTCGATAATGCCCTGATGGCCATACACATGATAAATAAAGAGAAGAATGCCGATATGTACTATCTTATGCAATGTAACATCGGTTCACTCTACGCACAAAAGAAAGATTATAATTTGGCTATTTCGTATCTCGAAGATGCGCACAAGCACTTTGAACAACGAAACAACTATGCCGAACTAATCACCGTGCATATTCTCTTGGCCGAGGCATACGAAAAATCCGGAAACACTGCAATGGCCAACCAAACAATCAACCACATTGACAACGAATTGATAAATAAAATCAATAATGCCGAACTTGAGTCGAACGTGCGAACCACATTGGCCAAACTATTCAAAGAGAAGCAATTACACCAAAAGGCATACAAAAACCTCGAAATAGCATCGTTATTGAAAGATTCGTTGCAACGTGCCAACGATGAGCTTAAGATAAAAAACCTCGAAAAGATATACATTAACGAACAAAAAATACGCGAAAGCGCAACTACTATCAACGAACTTGAACTAAAGAAGTTGCGTAGTGACAGGCAAATCACCATTGTTGTCATTGCCTTGCTCATACTCTCTATTACGCTCATATTCTTCATCATACGATCACGCATGAAGGATAAACTCATCAAGACCAATGCTATGCTGTCGGAACAAGAGAAGATACTGCGAGATAAAGAGTTGGAGTTGCAACACATCAAAGAGCAAGAGCTAAAGCAAGCTATTGACCAAAAGAACCGAGAACTGTCAAGCTATGCCCTTTCTTACACGAAAGATAATGAGTTCTTGGCCAACTTGAGCGAGGAGCTAAAAAATCTATTGCTTGAAATCAACCCACGCGATAAAGAACACCGCGAGCACATACGCAGCATTATCACACAGCTCAAGCAACACTGCTCAACCGACAACTGGCAAGAGTTTCGTTACTACTTTGAGCAGGTACACCCCTCGTTCTACGAGCGTCTCGACGAGATATCACCCGGTATGACCCAACGACAAAAGCGGTTGTGTGCCATGCTATACATAGGACTATCAACCAAGGAAATATCGTCTATCACCTTCCGTGAGGTACGTAGTATCGAGTCTGCACGTAACCGCCTGCGCAAGAAACTCGAAATACCCGAAGAGGAGAACATACAAGAGTTCCTTACACGCAAGCTTGGATAACGAAATATACATATTATAATATAGAGGCTACATGAGAAAGGTATTAGAGTTCATTGCTGTGTATTCATTATGCTATATGGTGGCGTGCAGCTCACCATACGACACAGCACCCACACGCACAAGAGAGAGCTTCGATAACGACTGGCTCTTCTTACTATCCAATGTCGAAGGAGCTGAAGCCGTTGAATACGATGACAGCGACTGGCGAAGAGTGAATTTACCTCACGATTGGGCTATTGAAGGAGACTTCTCGGCCGATAATCCATCGGGATATGCCGGTGGAGCACTTCCCGGTGGTGTAGGCTGGTATCGCAAACACTTTGTTGTAGACAGCAGCGATTTGGCCAACGGTAAGCGCATATACCTTGACTTCGATGGTGTCTATATGCTTTCTACCGTATATGTCAATGGAATATCAACCGGTACTCGGCCATACGGATATATCTCTTTCCGTCGTGACATAACACCTCTCCTGCATCAGGGTGAAAATGTGGTAGCTGTAAAAGTCGACAACGAACTGCAACCGAACTCACGCTGGTATAGTGGCTGTGGCATATATCGCCACGTATGGATGGTAAAGACCGAGGCTATACACGTCGACAACTGGGGTACTTATGTAACAACACCTATAGTCAACGACAATGAAGCTACCGTAAATGTAGCCACACAACTGCGCAACACAACATGCGACAGCGTAAACGTAAGCGTCACCCAATACATCCTTGATACCAACGGCAAGATTATTGCTCAAGCCGACGGCATCATGAATATTACTCCCGACACCACCGCCGAAGCAAGCATACAACTACAACTCAACAACCCTCACCGTTGGTCTATCGAAGATCCATACCTGTACACCATTCGCACCGAGGTTGCTCATAATGGAATAGTTACAGACACATACGACACACCCTTTGGCGTACGCACATTCCGCTTTGACACAAAGGAGGGATTCTTCCTTAACGACAAACCTGTGAAGATAAAAGGTGTGTGCATGCACCATGACTTAGGATGCTTGGGCGCTGCTGTAAACACACGTGCCATAGAGCGACAACTCGAAATACTCAAGGAGATGGGCTGTAATGCATATCGTTGTTCGCACAATCCTCCTGCACCCGAGGTACTCGACCTCTGCGACCGCATGGGATTTATTGTGATGGACGAAGCATTGGACATGTGGAGTCGACCCAAAACTCAGTACGACTACGCACGCTTCTTCAAGGAGTGGCACGAACGCGACATCACCGACTTGGTACTGCGCGACCGCAATCACCCATCTATTTTTATGTGGAGCTTGGGCAATGAGGTGCGCGAACAGTGGACACACGAGGCGAGCGACATCCTTTCGCTCGACGATGCCAACATGCCCCTCAACTTGATGAAGGATGCCTCGGCACTGGCAAAAGAGGGCACAAAGTTGAGCACCAACTCGCTCATTACAAGACGACTGTGCGAGATAGTGAAAA
>CAJGDT010000056.1 GCA_904502265.1 uncultured Barnesiella sp.
CTTTACCATACTTTTGAGTCATTGAGAGCGAGTCCTTGCCGGTGGGGATGTTGATACCCAATGAGCAAGCGAAGTCGCTACATGCCTCAACAGCCTTGTACAAGCGAGCATCTTCACCTTCGTTCTTGCAAGGCCACATCCAGTTGGCACTGAGCGATACGCTGTCGAGACCATCGGCGAGGGGAGCCCATACGATGTTGGTGAGAGCCTCGGCTACTGCCAATACCGAACCAGCTGCAGGGTCGATGAGGGCTGCTTGAGGAGCATGACCTATTGATGTGGCAATACCGGCACGACCGCGATAGTCGAGAGCTACCACACCACAGTCGCTCAAGGGGAGTTGTATCTCGCCTTGGCATTGTTGGCGTGCAATCTTACCTGTTACCGAACGGTCAACCTTGTTGGTGAGCCAGTCTTTACAAGCAACTGCTTCGAGTTGCAATATTTGCTCAACGTATTCGTCGAGGTTCTTTATGTCGTAGTTGGCATCAATGTAGCTCTCTTCGATAGTCTTATCGTGCATGTAAGTGCGGGGAGCTTTGCCAAACATATCTTCCATGTTGAGGTCGATGGGGCGTACACCGTCGGCTTGTTCAAATACAAAGCGGTCGTCGCCTGTTGTTTCGCCTACCACATACATGGGGGCGCGCTCGCGCTCAGCAATGCGACGTACACGATCGATGTCTTGCTCGCCGATAATCATACCCATGCGCTCTTGGCTCTCGTTACCAACAATCTCTTTGGCCGAGAGTGTGGGGTCGCCAACGGGCAGTGCCGACATGTCGATTTTACCACCGGTCTCTTCAACAAGCTCCGAGAGAGAGTTGAGGTGACCACCTGCACCGTGGTCGTGGATAGAGACGATGGGGTTGTTTTCGCTCTCGGCGAGGGCGCGAATAACGTTCGATACACGTTTTTGCATTTCGGGGTTGGCGCGTTGTACGGCGTTGAGCTCAATAGCGTTGGCATATTGACCGGTCTCTACCGACGATACAGCACCACCACCCATACCAATGCGGTAGTTGTCGCCGCCCATTACCACAACCTTTTCACCGGGAGTAGGTGTGCCCTTGAGGGCGTCGCGCATGGTACCGAAGCCTACACCACCGGCAAGCATGATTACCTTGTCGTAGGCATATTTCTTCTCGTTCTCGGCATGCTCAAATGTGAGCAATGAACCGCAGATGAGGGGTTGACCGAATTTGTTACCAAAGTCTGATGCACCGTTAGATGCTTTGATAAGAATCTCTTCGGGAGTTTGATACAACCACTTGCGTGCTGCCATAGCACGCTCTTCCCATGTGCGACCAGCCTCGGTACGAGGATATGAAGTCATGTATACAGCTGTACCGGCAATGGGTAATGAAGCTTTACCTCCACCTAAACGGTCACGAATTTCACCACCTGTACCTGTTGCAGCACCGTTGAAGGGCTCTACGGTTGTGGGGAAGTTGTGTGTCTCGGCTTTGAGAGAGATGACGGTCTTTACATCGCGCACTTCAAAGTAGTCTGATGTCTCGGGATTAACGGGAGCAAATTGCTCTACTACGGGACCCTCGACAAAGGCTACGTTGTCTTTGTATGCCGATACGAGTTTATTGGGATTGTATTCTGAAGTCTTCTTAATGAGCTTGAAGAGAGAACTTTCTTTCTCTACGCCATCAATGATGAATACGCCGTTGAAGATTTTGTGGCGGCAGTGCTCCGAGTTTACTTGTGAGAAACCAAACACCTCGCTGTCGGTGAGAGGACGACCCAAGCGGTCGCTCAATTCGCGCAAATAGGTTATCTCATCAGCACTGAGGGCAAGGCCTTCGCTTTGGTTGTATGCCTCGATGTCCTCGATGTGCACAATTGCATCGGGTTGTTTGTTAATCTCGAAGATAGTGGCGTCGATACCATTGTAGAGACGTTGCAACATTTTGTCGAATGCAGCGTTCTCGCCGGCAACGGGATAAAACTCCTCAATGCGGCTGATGCCTGTGATACCCATGTTTTGGGTTATCTCTACAGCATTGGTACTCCACGGGGTTATCATCTCTTTGCGAGGGCCTACATACCAACCGCTGAGGGTGGCATCGGGCAACTGCACGGCATTGTCAAAAAGCCATACCAATTTCTCACTTTCTTCTGTTGAGAAGTTGTGATCGCACTCTACAACAATGACGTTTTGTTGGGTAGTTTTGAAAAAAAGGACCATTATGTGTTGTGTTTAAGAATTAACAAAATACGCGAGCGCATTGCGCGCGATATATGATGTGTGCAAAAATAGTGAAAATTACATTTATTACCAACTATTTTTGCACAACATTTTTATGCCTGTTACAAAGGTTTTGCTATGAGCCTATTAGATGACTTCTTGTGGAGTTTTAGATTGCTTTTTGGTGTTGCGCATGTATATCCACAAGCAAGCTATGGTCACAAAGAAGGCTATGATGTCTGATAGTGGCAGACTTGCCCACACTCCGTTTATTCCGTAGATGCCTGGTAGTATAAGCAGTGACGGTATGAGGAAGATGAGTTGACGTGACAAGGATAGGAATATCGAAACCTTGGCTTTACCTATCGATTGGAAGAAATTGGATATCACAATTTGTCCGCCAATGAAACTGAATGCCATGCATGATATGCGCAATCCGTTTGATGCCAAATCTATAAGTGTGGGATCGGTTGTAAAGAGGCGTACAACTTGTGTGGGTAGGAGTTGTGCTAAAACAAAACCCAACGAGGTGACTATTGTGCCGGCGATGATGCCATACACGAGAGTGCGATTGACACGTGCTGTTTGGCGAGCGCCATAGTTGTATCCTATAATGGGTTGCATGCCTTGTGTTATACCCATGGCTGTCATGGCAAAGAGCATAAGCACACGGTTGGTAATACCATATGCGCCTACTGCCAGGTCGCCTCCATACTTGATAAATGAGCGGTTGATGATAATCACTACTAAACAACTACATGCATTCATTAAGAAGGGTGAAAGGCCTATCGAGAATATGCGACCCACAATGGAGGATTTGAGCTTATTGTGGTTGTTGTCGAAGTGTACAAAGTTGTGTTTGTTGTAGAAGTGTATAAGTACCCATATCAGACCTATCATTTGCGATACGAGTGTGGCAAGTGCGGCTCCGCGAATACCCCATTTGAATATAAAAATAAATATGGGGGCAATGATAATATTGGCAACAACCGATATGATAGACGAATACATGGCTTTGGTAGGGTATCCGGTCGAACGCATTACGTTGTTGAGTCCTATGAAAAGGTAGGCGATAGGAGTGCCTATGAGTATAACTTGCATAAACTCACGGGCATAGGGTAGTGTGCTCTCGCTTGCACCAAAGAAGAGTAGGATGGGGTCGAGGAATAGTAATGACAAACCTCCGAAACAAAATGAACTGATAAGACATAGCCACACAACATTGTGCAAGGTCTCGGTGGCGCGTACATTGTCGCGTTGCCCCAAGAAGATTGAACTGATAGTAGCACCACCTATACCCACCAAGTTGCAAAAGGCAATGACGAGGTTCATTAGGGGGAAGGTAACTGCCATACCTGCAATAGCTGTTGCACCCACACCTTGACCGATGAATATGCTGTCGATGATGTGGTATAACGAGCTCACTGTCATTGCAATAATGGCAGGGATGGAATATTGTAGGAGTAGCTTGCCAATGGGTGCTGTACCCAATATTTGCGGCGATTGTTTCTCTGTCATATCTATCCAACAATTAATGGCGCAAATTTAGCTATTATTTTGCTTCATTATGTCGGGAAATGGTGCTTTTTTATGCGATAGGTTCTTCGCCGGGTAGTGCCGAAGCTATGCGGTTGTATGACTCTTTCATGAGCTGATCCAAATCATATTTTCCCTCGGCAGGAGGATTTATCGGTTGGTGAATGGTGAGTATTACCTTGCCGGGATTTATGTTAATGCTATCTCTCGACATAAGACTGAAAGCTCCATCTATTGTGAGTGGAACTACAGGCAATGACAACTCCTCGGCGAGTAGGAATGCGCCACGTTTGAAGGCGTGCATACGGCCATCTTTACAACGAGATCCTTCGGGGAATACAACCATTGACATGCCACCACGAAGGGTTTTTTCGGCACGATGCATAGTCTCGCGGATAGAGGCTTTTGATGAGCGATCGACCATGATATGACCTGCGGCTTCACATGCTGCGCCTACAAAGGGTATCTTCTTGAGCGACTTCTTCATCATCCACTTGAAGTTGTGTCCCAAGTAGCCATATATGAGGAAGATATCGAATGCTCCTTGGTGGTTGGCTACAAAGACATATGAGGTCTTGGGATCAATATTTTCACGACCATTTATCTCGGTGCGTATGAGTAGAATGGCACATATGCATCGAGCCCACAGCATGGGAGGATAATATCCCCAAAAGTCGCGATTGCCAATAGTGGCTCCGATGATTGTTATGATACTGGTTATTAATGTAATAACAATGATTATCGGAAAGGCGATGAGCCATTGATATAATAGATAAAAGAATCGCATGACTTAAATGAGATTTAGAGTTTATAGTATTATTTCAGTTTTCTTTTCCTTGATAGCTATAGTAAAGGAATTGGCATAATTTTCAGCGAAATTAGTTATTTATCGCAAATAACCCAAATAATAAAGCGTTAAGAATTATATAAATGTGTAATCTGCTTGGTTCGATATTCTATATTCAATGTGCAAAAACTGAGAAATATGGCACTCTTTTACATACTTTTTTGTACATTTGTAAATACAATAAAAAATGAACAATGAATGATGATAAGATAGTTAAAGCCAATTTTCCGGTGCTCAATATGGCTTGTGCGGCCTGTTCGGCTGCTGTTGAGCAGACTTTGAGCAAACAGAAGGGCGTGATTGAAGTCTCGGTTAATCTATCTGCTGCTCAAGCCTATGTGGTATACGATAGTCGCAAGACATCCCCTCGCAAATTGGCCAAGGCAGTCAAGTCGGCCGGTTTTGTAATGGTGGAGTCGTCGGATGATAATGCCGAAGTTGTAGCCGGCTATCATCGCGAACGCGTACGGCGTTGGCGTGTGAGATGTGTCGGATCTATACTTTTCTTTATTCCACTGATGCTCTTGTCTATGACCATGCCCGATATACCTTATCTGCATTATATCTTGTGGGTATTGGCTACTCCGGTTTTATTTGTCTTTGGTATAGAGTTTTTCAAGGGAGCATATAGCCAAGCATGTCATGGTCGCGCCAATATGGATACTTTGGTGGCGGTGAGTACATCGGTTGCCTATATCTTCAGTGTATTCAATACTTTGTTTCCCGATTTCTGGTTACAGCGAGGCTTAGAGTCGCATGTCTATTTTGAGGCTTCGGCAGGTATTATAGCATTTGTATCGATAGGTAAAATGCTTGAAGAGCGTGCTAAAGATAGTACGACCACGGCTATAACCAAATTGATGGGTTTGCAACCACAAAATGTTACGCGTGTGGCCGATAGTGGCGAATTGCAACAAGTCTCCATAGCATCGGTTGTGGAAGGTGATTTGCTAATGGCGCACCCCGGTGAGCGTATTGCTGTTGATGGAATTGTAGATAGTGGCGACTCGTATGTAGATGAAAGTATGCTCACAGGTGAGTCTATGCCGGTACATAAGGTGTCGGGTTGTTCGGTATATGCAGGAACCCTTAATGGTAAGGGGGTACTTTACTACACTGCACAAAAAACCGGTGATGCAACACTATTGGCAAAAATAATACGTGTTGTACAAGAAGCTCAAGGTAGCAAGGCTCCGGTGCAACGATTAGTTGATAAGGTAGCCTCGGTGTTTGTTCCGGTGGTGATGTTTATTGCATTTGTGGCCTTTGTGGTGTGGATGTGTGTGGGTGGCGATGATGCTCTGTCGCATGCAATATTGGCCTTTGTTACAGTGTTGGTTGTGGCATGTCCTTGTGCCCTTGGCTTGGCTACTCCTACCGCTATAACCGTAGGTATCGGAAAGGCTGCTTCACAAGGCATACTTATTAAGAATGCCGAGGCCTTGGAAGGGGCTTGTAGACTATCGGCTATAGTGCTTGATAAGACCGGTACAATAACCGAAGGTAGACCTGCAGTAATACAAGCTCATTGGTGCAATGAGGAGTTGGCTAAGTCTGTTTTATATGCTATTGAGGCACATTCTGAACATCCGTTGGCGCAAGCTATTATTGCATACCTTCCGAATGAAAAATTATCTGAAGTTCGTGACTTTGCGACCTTCCCCGGCAGGGGTGTTGTGACCAAGGTGAATGATGAAACCTGTTGTGTGGGTAATGTGCTTTTGTTGCAAGAACATGGTGTTACTGTTCCTACACACTTGCTCGATGTGGCTGCTGCTTGGGAGAGTGAAGCCAATACTGTGGTTTGGGTGGCTTCCGGCGATAATGTTTTGGGTGTACTTGCCATTGCCGACCCTCTTAAGTCTACCTCGGTGCAAGCTATTGATGACCTGCGTCGACAGGGTATTAAGATTTATATGCTTACCGGCGACAATCAATGTACGGCACAGACTATTGCGCATAAAGTGGGTATAGAACATGTGCATGCCGGTGTTTTGCCAGAGCAGAAAGCTCAATTTGTGAAAAATCTGCAACAAAGTGGTGAGGTTGTAGCCATGGTAGGTGATGGTATAAATGATTCGGCTGCTTTGGCGCAAGCTGATGTAAGTATTGCTATGGGGCATGGCAGTGATATTGCTATGGATGTTGCTGCTATGACTATTGTATCAAGTGATTTGATGCGTATAGCTGAGGCTATACATATATCACGACAAACAGTGGTTGCGATACGGCAAAATCTGTTTTGGGCTTTTATATACAATATAATAGGTATACCCATAGCATCCGGTGCATTATATCCTTGCTGTGGTTTTTTGCTCAATCCCATGATGGCAAGTGCTGCTATGGCGTTGAGTAGTGTGAGTGTAGTAAGCAATAGCTTGCGTTTGAAATGGAAAAAATAATCGAAAAAATATCATAATTATGAAGTGGAATATATTTGAAAAATTGACCGGCAAGCCGGCAGAAGACCCCAATTCGTGGCGTTTTCGTACGAGTATTATGTGTAATGGTTGCATAGCCAAGGTAAAACCTATTCTTGATAATGCCGAGGGTGTGGCCTCGTGGAAAGTAAACCTCGATAGTCCCGATCGTGTACTCACTGTTGTATCAAATGGAATTACTGAGGATGATTTGCTGGCCCTTGTACGCAATGCCGGTTTTACGATTGAACGCATTTGATTTATAGAGTAATAATGCCAAACACCCCGTTCGAAACTAACTTTTCGAACGGGGTGTTTGATGTTGTACGAGTTGCGTTACTCAATATCTATGCGCGATACTTCATCGATACAGTCAATGGTAGCAATGTTTTCCATAGCCTTTTGTAATTCGTTGATTGAGTGTACTGAAAGGTCAATGGTACAAGCAGCAATATTGTCGATGGTTTCGGTTTTGAGCTCATTCATAGATAGGTGTAGCTCATCGGTGATACAAACAATGAGATCGCTGAGGAGATGATAACGGTCTACGCCCCTTACTCGTATGCGTACGGGATAGAGGAAATCTGCATCTTCATTGAAGTCGACCGGAACGATAGAGTCGCCATGGTGTGCTGCTTGGCGTATAGCTGTGGGGCAATTGCGCTTGTGTAGGGTTATGGTGCTGTCATGTTCTTTAAAGCCTATTACCTCTTCGCCCGGGATGGGGTGGCAGTGTTTGCAGCGGTTGTATTCAAGTATCCGTCTGTTGGCAAAGTATATACGCAAGCTACGTTTGGCTTTGTAGGTTGATACACAACCCAACCAGTCGGGTTGAGGCAATACGTTGTCATTTGTGCCTATTTCTATGACGTCGCCACGGCGCAAAGTTGTTTTTACCGAAGTTAATTTGCCGTTGATGCGAGCGTATTGAGCATGTTCGCCTATGCGACTATGTATCTCAAAGGCAAAATCGAGAGCCGAAGCGTTCTTGGGTAGTACGATGCTCTTGCCCTTGGGGGTGTATACTGTAATATCATCGTTGTAGAACGACGAGGTAATACCATCCATGTACTCAATCTCGTGAGTGTGGTGCTTAATATCCTTGAGTACCGAGCGGAATTTCGACAGCCAAGAATCTACGTTGGCTTCAGTGCGTTCGGCTGCACATCCAAGTTGCGAGTTGCGCACCATGCGTTCCGATGATATGTGTATTTCTTCCCAAGTGCCTTGTTCGCTCAGCAATTTTACATGGAAACTCTGATATCCGTTCTCTTTGGGAGCATTGATATAGTTGGCAACACTACCGGGAGCTTCTTTAAAGGCATCGGTCAGTGCCGAATATATGCGTAGTGTGGTATTCTTTTCGCTCTCGATGGTTTCGTTGGGATAGATGATTCGTATGTAATATTTGCCATCGACATGTTGGAAGTCGCAACCTTTCGATTGCATCTTGCGCCATATACTGTATGGCTTGCGATAGCGAATCTCAGTGCGAACCTTAATGCCGTGCATTGACAAGGTCTCATCAATCATTTCGATAAAATGCTTGATGTTTGCCTCTGTCTTGAGGCGTTCGGTATTGAGTAACTCCTCGAGGTGGGCATACTGTAGCGGACAGCGATATTGGAATGAAAGGTTTTCAAGCTCGGTCTTGATGTGGTACAGTCCCAATCTGTTGGCCAATGGAGCATAGAAGTAGTCGGTTTCGCCGGCAATTTTCATCTGTTTGTCGGGGCGCATGCTACTCAATGTACGCATGTTGTGCAGACGGTCGGCAAGTTTAATGAGCAGTGCTCGTATATCATATTGCACTGAAGATAGCATCTGTTGGTAGTTGTCTATCTGCTTCGAGTGTTCATACTCTTCTTTCTTTTGTTTGGTAACAACGTTTACCAAGAAGGCTACACCGTTGCCAAACAGGTGGCGAATATCTTCAATCGTATAGTCGGTGTCCTCGACTACATCGTGCAAGAATGCTGCAATGATAGCATCGGTGCTCAGTTCCAACTCCTCGGCGATGATGAGGCGCTTGCCACGTAGCCCCGCATATTCAAACTTCTTTCCGCTGTCGTTTGTTGAGATCATGAGCTCGGAGCGGATGGTTCCTGCATAGTCTCCTAGGACATCCTGCAGGGCGTTGAAAAATGTGCTCTTGCCGTTGCCGCCGCTGCCGACGGCGATAA
>CAJGDT010000057.1 GCA_904502265.1 uncultured Barnesiella sp.
CGAAAACACGTTCTACACCATCAGCGAATTCAAAACCTTGCATCGCAGCATCGTATATTTGTATGTTGTAGAAATCGACATAACCATTGTGTACGCCAAAGTTTCTAGAGCCATTGTGGCCACCAATAGGCACACACATTTGCAACTCATACCAGCCATAGCATCCCTCAGGAAGTGTTGTGTAGTCTTGTATCACATAATTTGAAACAACGTGACCACCACCCCAAAGAGGAGTCTCGAATGAGTGGAAGAGCTCGGTATTGCCGGCATCGTGCCACCAATATATATCAGTCATATAATCGGTGTAGGTCAATGAACCACAATATTGCATATCATCGATGAGGTCGCTCCAAGTCTTGATAGAGGCACCACCATAAAGTTCGTAAGGAGCAAACTTTGCATCGGCATCTTCGAATGTGAGAATGCGCAATTCTATTTCTTTCACTTTAACCTCAATCTTAACAATGATACTCTTGTTGTTTTCCGAAACAAGATTTATAGCAATAACTCCATTTTGCTCGGCACAAGTATGTTCTGCAACAGGAGCAGTAATATAGAGCGAGTCATTCTCATAATTTACACGCCAACCGTCGGGTTTCGATATTGAATAGTTTGCTACATTGGTTGCAGTAACAAGATAACTGATAGTTTGTCCATGCTCAAAGATGTTCAACTCTTCAATACCTTCTACTATAAAAGAGGGAGCTGAAGAGTCATAGCGAGGAACTATGATTTCTGTTCCGTCATAGAGTACAAATATTACATATTCGGTGTTAGAAGTATCGACACTGCGAAAATAAGTATCACCATTAGAGCCATCATATCCGTCACGACCTTGAGCGATGACACCTGTTGACTCCCAAGTCTTTCCTCCATCTATCGATATTTCCCATTCCTTGGTAGTAGGGTTGACACGTACTTGCGGAGCTATGGCATCCTTTCCGTCTTGGCCGTCTTTACCATTTTCGCCATCTTGGCCATCTTGGCCATCTTGGCCATTTTCACCATCTTGTCCGTCCTTACCATTGGCACGCACTCTCTCGCCGTCGACAATAAGCCACTCACCATCGATAGTCCAATAATAATTACCATCAGTATCTTGCTTAACCGATACGATAGGTGCATTGGCATTCACACCATTGGTAATAGTAGCTGTCGTACCATCCGAGAATTGGATAACATATCCTTCGGCTGTTTGTTTAACAGACACGACTGAGACCTGATTTTGCAGAGCCGTAATCAATGCTTGCAATGCATCGATGTTTTTGTTGGCATTTTTTACTGCATTTTCCAATACTGTTACACGGTCGGCAACATCTTCGACAGCACCCCATAAGTCGGTGTCATCATACTCACAGCTGGCAAATGATATGCCAAGTAGAGCTACACTTAACAATAAAAGTTTTCTCATAATAGGTTACTTATTAAAAATTAAAAAAAATATCGTATTCACCCCGGGGCAGAATACGACACACCTATTATGGTTCAAAACTTTATCAATAGTATATATGTGTAGAGAATATATAGATACGTCAATGTATCTTCTATACACATCATGCTACCAAGCAATTATATATACAGCAATTAAATAAGTTTTGATTTGACCCGTATCCTGCAGGTTTAAATCCCTAAACGCACAGGTAGGTCTTCTGACTTATCCCGTCTGTTGAGCCTTCCCGGAGTTACCCAGTGGCTAAGAATTCGACAGACTTTCATTCCTAATGGAATAGGACTTACAGCAACAGGTATTGTTCCGGATTTACACCGGATTCCCTTTTAACCCCTCACGATGACATTCGATCGAGGCTCCTATGCAGTTGCAAATGTAGTAAAAAAAATATCACACAATCTTAACATTGTGTGATATTTTTTAGAATTATTTTCTACCAAACTGGTTATCAAGAATATAAAGCTATTCCTCTTCGTTAATAACGTCGGTATCATCAAACGGCTCATCATCTTCTTCGGCCGCTTCAGGCTCAAAGAATGTAAGGCCTTGTACTTTCTCAAGACGGGCACATAGTCGAGGGATACCCGAACGACGTAGGCGTAGTGACATTTCACAATCCATCTCGAATGTTTGCGACAATACAGTAGGTTGCTCCTCTTTAACAATGCGCATTACATCGTTCATCAAGGGGTATTCAAAGCGTATATGCACCGTATCTTCAACCAGTCGTTCTACTATTGTACACTGGGCTATGGCATCGGCTGCTGCTTGTTTATAAGCAACTATTAGTCCGCCTGTACCCAACTTGATACCACCAAAGTATCGCACAACGACGATGAGTATGTCTGTAAGGTTGTTGGAGTTAATCTGTCCGAGGATGGGCTTTCCGGCAGTACCCGACGGCTCACCATTATCGTTGGCTCGGAAGCAAGTACGCTCATGCCCTATCATGTAGGCCCAGCACACATGGCGCGCATCATAGTACTCCTTGCGATACATCTCTATGTACTCACGCGCCTCGTTGACCGACGATACGGGTATGGCAAAGGAGAGAAAACGACTCATCTTCTCTTTAAAAACAGCTTCGCCCGAGGCTTCGATGGTAAGATATGTATCTTGCATACTATATTAATATAGGTCTATTCTACCGACCAGTGGTCGGTAGAATAGATTTTTCTTATCAGTCAACTTGATGCAGGTCGTGACCCATGCGCTCCTTCTTGGTGTGCAAGTAGTGCTCGTTGTGAGGATTGGGTTTCACTTCGATGGGTACATTCTCAACGATTGTCAAGCCATAACCTTCGAGACCGATGCGCTTGGTGGGATTGTTGGTCATAAGACGAATGTTGCGTACGCCCAACTCGCGCAAGATAGATGCACCCGAACCATAGTCGCGCTCGTCGGCCTTAAATCCGAGGTGGAGGTTAGCCTCTACTGTATCCATACCCTGCTCCTGCAATTTGTAGGCACGTATCTTATTCATCAAGCCTATACCACGACCCTCTTGGCTCATGTACACAAGTACACCCTTACCTTCGTCCGAAATTTTGCGCATAGCCTCGTACAATTGCTCACCACAGTCGCAACGTTTCGATCCAAAGATATCGCCTGTCATACAAGAAGAATGCATACGTACAAGTACAGGCTCGTCGGGTTGCCATTCACCCTTCACGAGAGCTACATGCTCTACACCATTACTTACTTGACGGAAAGGTATAAGACGGAATTCGCCATACTCAGTAGGCATAGCTACCTCATCACCACGCTCTACAACAGTCTCACGTTGCAAACGATACTTGATAAGGTCGGCGATAGCAATGAGCTTCATGTCATATTTCTTTGCCATCTCGTAGAGTTGGGGCAAACGAGCCATTGTACCATCTTCGTTGATAATCTCGATGAGTGCTGCAGCGGGGTACAATCCGGCAAGACGAGCAAGGTCGACAGCAGCCTCGGTGTGACCGGCACGAGCTAACACACCCTTAGAGCGGGCACGCAAGGGATTGACGTGACCGGGACGACCGAAGTCAGTAGGCTTCATGGTGGGGTCGGCCAATGAACGAATAGTAATAGCACGGTCGCTCATTGAAACACCGGTAGTACATCCTGCACCTACGCGGTCGACTGTAACAGTAAAGGGAGTACCTAATAATGAAGTATTATCCGATACTTGCATTTCCAACTCCAACTCGCGGCAACGGTCTTCGGTAATAGGAGTACACAATACTCCACGACCTACGGTAAGCATGAAGTTTACCTTTTCGGGGGTTATCTTCTCAGCAGCAATGATAAAATCACCTTCGTTTTCACGGTCTTCATCATCAACTACAATTACAAACTTGCCTTGACGGAAATCCTCAAGAGCCTCTTCAATGGTGTTGAGTACAATTTTTTGGTTGTCCATAGTTATAGTATTTTTATTTATTCACACTTTTGGGCTCGTTGCAACAACACTATCAATTCATCATTAGCGCTGCAAACGACCTCTATATTACGTTTAAGATTATTATATTTTTTCTTTGCAATCCAATATATGGGTAATCCGATGGGGAAGAATACCATCAGAACAATATCAATAGGCTTGATACCCGAAGGAGCCAATATACGTTCGGGTACAAGTATAGGATAATCCATCAATTTTGTTGTAACAAGACTATGGGTGGTTTCAGACGTATACGCCACCAACGACTCAACTGCCAATGCAATGCTACGCAATGCAACTCTATCACATCCGCGCAACCAATATGAGAAATAATTGAGAGGACGAGCGTTGTCAATATATTGACGGCATTGTTGAGTTAGAGCCGAGGCCTTTTGTTCTGCTATGACACAATCCATCTCGGCCATAACAATCTCTTTATGCACAACTTTGCGCACCTTGTCACGTCCTAAAATATGACGGAAGAAATCGGCATACAAATCCAAATTCAGCACAGCCGAGTCTTTGGTTGCACGAGATGTTAGGAAAACTCCCAAAGGCAATAGCACAGCCGAACTAAGCCAAATACCTTGCCACACAGGCCACACGCCATCACGAGCCAACTTATATCCACTGTTATCTATTATGTAATATATAATAAACAGTATTACCGAAACAACAATGGGCACACCTAAACCACCCTTACGTATGATAGCTCCGAGCGGTGCACCTATAAAGAAGAATATAAGACAAGCCAGGGATAGAGTGAATTTTTTCATTAATTCTATCTCATGCCTACGTATAATCAATTGCTTATCACTGAGTGTCAGTGAGTTGAACTCATAATTATGTTTGATAGAATTGGCGCGTTCTATAGCTCGCGACAAATAGAGCTGACGACGTTGATTATTAGCACCCATCCAAAGCGAGTCGAGATTGGTAGCCAATGCAGCATCATGCTCGCGCTTGAGGCGATTGGCCAACAAAGTAGAGTCCTTGGGCAAATTATTATTGGCTATAGAAAAATAAGGAGTGCCCTTAAGACGCGAAGAGTAGTCTGTACCAAGACTATCTACAATAAGGTTCAGCGAATCAATTGATGTTCTTAACTCACTATAGTTCTTGCCCACATACTGACTTGCCATCATCTCATCGTCAAGACGATTGAAGTTTCCATCAAAAGGTATAAGCAACTCTTTCTTCGAGAATGTTTCACGACGATACGGAATATTGGTATATGAGTTTGTTCTATCAGACTTCAGATTTTCAAATGACTCACCACTATATAATGTCAATATTACATGCTTCTTGTCGGCCGAAGTTTTCAAACGTCCCGAGTCGGCCATAACAATCATCGCATTGTCAAAACCTTGCGACATGTCATATATCATCATCTCCTTGAGCAAGCCGCTATCACGATCTTTCTCTCCTACATATAAGTTATATCCACTTATTTGGTCATAAAACACACCTTCGGGTATATCCAACTCAGGCGACTTCTGACGCATAGAATAGAGCAAAGTCCACATCTTAACCTGTGCCTGAGGTAAAACATCATTTTGGAAGAAAAACGCCAATACGGATATTACCGATACCAAAAGGATAAGGGGTCGCATCACCTTAAGCAAAGACACACCTGCGGCTTTAATTGCCAAAAGTTCAAGTTTCTCACCCAAGTTGCCAAATGTCATTAGTGAGGCCAGCAAGATAGAGAGTGGCAGTGAAAGCGGCACCATGGTAAGCGCAGCATATAGAAACAATTCAAATAGCACAGACATCTCAAGACCCTTACCCACCATTTCATCGACATACTTCCACAAGAACTGCATCAGCACAATAAATAGGCAGATGAAGAACGTCATGAAAAATACAGGCAAAAAGCTCTGTACCATGAATGTGTATAGTCGCTTGGGACGGAACATATATATGCGCTACTAATTTGAATTGCAAAAATAGCGCAAAAAATTGAGAATACACAACCTGCTACGCCACAAATAGCATACAAGTTGTGAATAAAACTGAATTTAAAGATGTAGTATTGTGTAAATAGGGTCTACAAATTATCGTGAACAGTCAATAAACAGACGAGAAATACATCTATCAGCAATCACAAAGTACCCAAGCGACGTTGTAAACGCTCAATTTCGTTGCTCCACAACTCCTTCAAATCTTCGAGTTCATCCTGAGTAGAAAAATCTGTGACAGACAACATTGTAGCACCTGTAAGTTCTGATGTAGTAATACGCATTTCGAAATATGTACGATCACTACCGGCATCATTCCAATGGAAGCGCACAAAAACACCTGCACGAGAGCTCGTCAATGTAGCTGTTTGCGGAGTCTTATTCCAATAGAATGTGTACACATTATCTTCACACGTAACCTTATCGGCAAACCACTCTTCAAGTCCCATAGGCGTACTAAGAAAACCCCATAAAATTGCCGGTGAGATTTTCTTAAAATCATATTCTAAAATAAATTTCTCTTTACTCATAACAATAATCTTACGCTATTTTCAACTATCATGAAAGCAATGCTTTTTATAACAATCGCAAACATTCGGTTGCTAAAATATAAATATTCTTTCAAATAAGCAACTATATTTTGTATTTTTTTTCGAATAGACATCATAGTACTACGCCACAAAAAACGCTAAGAAAACAATTATTATTACTATCAAATAGATTAAATACATATACTACTACCCCCATCACCTAAAATTAATATAGCATAAGCATACAATGTATCACATTTTTTTCTTATATTTGCAGATAAATTATGTATATACCAAAAGCACAATCTTTTTTTTAAATTATACTAACATGGACTTGATTAATCAAATCGTTGAACGTGCCAAAGCTAACAAGCAACGCATCGTTCTCCCCGAAGGTACTGAAGAGCGTACCTTGAAAGCTGCCGACCGTCTTTTGGCCGACGAAGTAGTTGAGGTAATTCTTATCGGTAATCCCGACGAGATTAAAGCTCTTGCCGAGAAACACGGTCTTACAAACATCGACAAAGCTACCATTATCGACCCCATCAACAACCCCCGCAAAGAGGTATATGCCAACTTGCTCTTTGAATTGCGTAAGAGCAAAGGTATGACTATCGAAAAAGCTACTGCTCTTGCTGAGGATCCCTTGTACTTGGGTACTCTTATCATCAAGAACGGTGATGCAGATGGTGAGGTAGCAGGTGCACAAAACACTACAGGTGATGTATTGCGTCCCGCATTGCAAATCATCAAGACTACTCCCGGTATCAGCGTAGTATCTGGTGCATTCCTTATGTTTACTCCCAAGGCCGAGTATGGCGAAAACGGCTTGCTCGTATTTGCCGACTGCGCAGTTATGCCCAACCCCAACGCTCAAGAGTTGGCTCAAATCGCTGTATCTACAGCTCGCACAGCTCGTGCTATTGCAGCTATCGAGCCCCGCGTTGCTATGCTCAGCTTCTCTACTAAGGGTAGCGCCAAGAACGAGTTGGTTGACAAAGTTGTTGAGGCTACACGTTTGGCTCAAGAAATGGCTCCCGAATTTGCTATCGATGGTGAGTTGCAAGCCGATGCAGCTATCGTTCCCTCAGTAGGTTCGTCTAAAGCTCCCGGTAGCGCTATCGCCGGTCGCGCCAATACTCTCGTATTCCCCACTCTCGAGGTTGGTAACATCGCTTACAAACTCGTACAACGCTTGGCAGGTGCCGAGGCTGTAGGTCCCGTATTGCAAGGTATCGCAGCTCCCGTTAACGACCTTTCTCGTGGTTGCAGCGTAGACGATATCTACAAACTCGTTGCTATCACAGCTACTCAAGCTATTGGTCTCAAGGCTGGTAAATAATAGGAAACATATTCAGTAACAAAGAAAATATATCGTAATGAAAATTTTGGTATTGAACTGCGGTAGTTCATCAGTAAAATACAAACTCTTCGATCTCGACAGCCAAGAAGTAATGGCTCAAGGTGGTGTTGAGAAATTGGGTCTCAAAGACTCTTTCATCAAATTTACTCTCCCCAACGGCGAGAAAAAAATTCTTGAGGTAGATATGCCCGAGCACCGTTCGGCTATCGGTACTATCCTCAACGTACTCACTAACGAGGAGTATGGTTGCATCAAGACATTGGATGAAATCACTGCTGTAGGTCACCGCGTAGTACACGGTGCTGAGAAGTTCAACAGCAGCGTACTCATCACCGACGAAATGATTGCACAAGTTAAGGATTGCTACGACCTCGCACCCTTGCACAACCCCGCCAACATTATCGGTATCGAGGCTATCAGCGAATTGTTGCCCAACGCACCCCAAGTAGGTGTATTTGACACAGCATTCCACCAAACAATGCCCGCCAAGGCTTTCATGTATCCCCTCCCCTATGAGATGTATGAGAAATATGGCGTACGTCGCTACGGTTTCCACGGAACAAGCCACCGCTACGTTTCACGTCGCGCTTGTGACTTCCTCGGCCTCCCCTACGAAGACCAAAAAATCATCACTTGCCACATCGGTAACGGTGGTTCAATCACTGCTGTAATGGGTGGTAAGTCAATCGATACTTCTATGGGTCTTACTCCCGTTGAAGGTTTGATGATGGGTACTCGCTCGGGTGACGTTGACGCAGGTGCTCTCGCTTATATCATGAACAAAGAGGGTCTTGATGTAAACGGTCTTTCAAACTTGATCAACAAGAAGAGCGGTGTATTGGGTATCACAGGTATCTCATCAGACATGCGTGACGTTGAGGATGCTATCAAAGCCGGTAACGAGCGTGCCCGCTTGGCTCTCGACATGTACGAGTATCGCATTATCAAATACGTAGGTTCTTACATCGCAGCTATGAACGGTGTTGACGTTATCGTATTCACTGGTGGTGTAGGCGAAAACCAAACTACTACTCGTGAGGCCGTAACTAACAACTTGGCATTCATGGGCGTTAAGATCGACAAAGAACTCAACGCTAAGACTCGTGGTAAAGAGTGCTTGTTGAGCACACCCGATTCAACAGTGAAAGTTGTTGTTATCCCCACCGACGAAGAGTTGATGATTGCAACAGACACTCGCGAGATTGTAGAGAAATTGTAATAATTACATACCTCACACTCACAGCCTGCCCCTGCACAAGGTGGCAGGCTTTTTTTTATAAATATCACGTCTGCAAGACGAGTCGAGGGCTGTAAAGCCCGAGTATGGGTAACCCCCAACGAATGAGTCGCAGGCGAATGAAGTTGGGGGCAGAAGAC
>CAJGDT010000058.1 GCA_904502265.1 uncultured Barnesiella sp.
TAGCACTCTCTTTAAGATAGCTCTCGCTACCATCTTCGGCAACCATTACAAAATCGTCGCTATAGTCAGCCAAGATAAACTCACTTGCTGTCTCGCTCGATACGGCCGAGATAGACTCCAATGAACCATCGGTATCGAGGGCTACAAACTTTTCAATTTGGGGGGCTACTACAGCCGTATTATTGTAAACGTGAACAATAGAGGTGAGTGTACGTGTTGTACCGTTGGCTTCTGTTACATTTACGTTGTAGTATCCTGCTGGGAGTGCGTTGATGTCTACAGTAGTAGATGCTACTGATGCTTTTGCGTCGAAGTGTGTGGCATTTTGTGCTACTACGATGGTAGTAGGTTGCTCAAATAGGTCGTTGTGATAGGGACCTGTAATGCTCCACTCTTGTGCAGCAGGGTGTAAGGGGTCTTCGTATCCTACCATGAATGAAGTGCCATCGGTGATGTACGACGAAGAGATGTTGATGTCGTTGTTGTACTCATAAAGCGATTGCTCTCCATCGAGTACAATTTCCATATCCTCACTCCATACAATTTCTGACGTGGTAGTCATATCTACACCCACTGCTTGCACACCTACTTGTAGATTGGCACCCAATTCAAATGCGGCTTGTGTGTTGAGCGGAGCCGAGAAGAATACGGCAGCCCACGATGTAGTACTACCCATTAAGGTTGTTTGTTTACTGCCATCGCCATAGGTTACTTGGGCATAGATATTATAGAACGATACATTGTGGTCGATGTTGTAGTGACCATTGTTGTTGCCGGTAGCGCTATTCATGTCGAATATAACCTTGGCATCGATACCCTTTTGGTGGCAAGCAAGTATGCTACTACGGGTGATGGTGGGTATATCGGGTGTTGCGTAAGTGCCGCGTTTGATAGAGATTTCACCGATGTTTATGTCTAAACCATCGGCATCGTTGAATTGCAATGCAATCAAGGCCAACTCGTTATTGCTGCCTACGGTAAACTGTTTTTCAATCCATGTACCGTAGATGTTGTTGTCGGCTTCGAGTATCACATTGCTATTCCATTCATTGCATTCCTCGCCCATACCCAATAGAATAGAGCATTGAGCATTACCCTTGTTGAGTTTGTATCGTATGGTTACAATATCACCACTTTGTACGTTGTAGCGAGTCTTGAAAAGGTGTATCACGCTATTGCCTTGTTCGCTACCGGTAATGCGAAGTGAAGAGCCACCAAACCAAGCATCGTTCCAGTCTATCAAGGCTGTCATGCCGGTGGGAATCTCTTGAGTAGAACGGCCCAGAGGCTCCTTCGACCACCACCAACGCCATGTAGGCAGGTAATCCTGTATACCTATATTGAACCACTCGGCATTGTGTTGACACTTGCCTTGCCAGTTGAAGAATGTACCATTACCCATGTTGAAGTAACTTACAAAAGCCTCTTGCGACAAGTCCCAGCTCAATGTGCTTTGTGCTGCTACAAATTTCGACATGCCAAAGAACTCGGTATCGAGCGTATTGACAAGACTTTCGTTAATGACCAGGTTATTGTCTAATGCATATATAGGGTTGTAGTAGCTGTTGGTAAACCAGTGCTCGAGAAGCTTTTGGTAAGTGTGTTGTATCTGTTGAGGAGTAGAACCTTGGTCATAGCGATCTTCCCAAAAGGCGTTGCTATCGTGTCCCGACCATATACCCAACGAAACAGCTTTTTCGGTGAGGTATTGCCAACGACCATTCACTTCGCCTTTGCCGGTGAGTTTTGGCTCATGTCCTTGCAGATTGACCGAGGCGTATACATCGAAGGGGCTGCGGTGTAGTTTTTCGGCTACGTATTGCAGTGTCGTGGGCAGATATTCGTTATTGTTATTATTATAATTGGCATTCCAGTTGTAGTTGAGGAAGAAAGAACTGGTTTTGCTGTCGGATGATCCGAAGAAAATTTCTGTCAGCTCCGATACACCGTTGTCGAAACGAGGACTACCGGCTACTGTCACACCATCGTACCATATGTTTTCGGCCGAGAATGACTTCATGTCGCCGGTATATTTTTCGGCAAAGTGTTTCGATATGGCTTCATTCAGCTTTACAATCTCTTTTACACCGAGAGCATCGTAGCCACCGGCAAACTCCGAGTTGTAGCCTATACCATCTATGCCATAATAGTCGAGGTATGCCAATACTTTGTTTCGACTCTCCTCGGTACCACCCAACTCGACGTAAGCCTCGCCCCAACCGTTAGTAGTCATGTCGGCGCCGTAGGCTGTTGTTGATTGGGTCGCTACAGCTACACCATTTTTGTGTGCTACGTCGGCAAAGTTACCGGGCATACGCATGAAGTGGTCGCTCCATGTACCCCAGGTCGATATATATTGCCACATCGAGAAAACCTCGCTATTGAAAATACCATTGGGTAATATCTCAAATGGCGACAATTCATCGTAGGTGTAACTGAAACCATAAGGAATCCAGTTGAGAATTTTCTTGCTATAGTGTGAGTAGTCTTTGTTGCGGTCGTAGGCTGCATTGTAGTCCCATTCCCACCAAGGTATGAAGTCTTGGTTTATTTGAGTGTTTTGGTTGACAAACCGTGCTTTGGGTTTTACACGCGAAATGTAGAAGTTGTCGTCTTCACTCCATTCGCTACCCTCTACCCAGTCTGAAATACGAAAGTTGGCACCTGATGTGCCGGGGTTGATTTGCCCCGACTTTAAGTGTTGCGCACCGGCCGGTAATGCTATGAACAATAGCAGTAGTGTGTACAAAGTAGTTTTTTTCATAATATCTATGTGTGTTTTATTATTTTCTCCATTTGCTGCCTTGCATTGCATCTCTTTGACGCATGCGTCGTAGCAGACGAGCTGTAAATTCGTGGTTTTTCACACCCCAGTGAGGAGCTATTAGTAGCTCGGCAGGCGATTGCGATACAAATCGTTCTACCACAATATCGGGGCGTAGTAGCTCGACAAAGTCTATAGCTCGATC
The DNA here is from genome assembly GCA_904502265.1 of uncultured Barnesiella sp. Taxonomy (GTDB): domain Bacteria; phylum Bacteroidota; class Bacteroidia; order Bacteroidales; family Barnesiellaceae_A; genus Barnesiella_A. Next base: position 2,970 of record CAJGDT010000058.1, read on the forward strand.
AATATAGGTGTCGATATCGGGGATGTCAAAGTGCTCGGGATGAGTTATATATTCGTTGCCCATCACGGTGCCTTTGATGAGTTGCAGTTGGTGTAACTTAATGGTATGTAGAGGGAGCTGCGATAGTCGTGTGGCGTGCGAAAGGATGTCATCGTGCGATTCGCCGGGTAGACCAAGGATGAGGTGAGCTCCGGTTATGATGCCGGCTTGTGCCGTGCGTGTAATGGCATCAATCGCAGTCGCATAGTCGTGTCCGCGATTTATGCGTTGTAGGGTTGTGTCGAGGGTGCTTTCGACACCATACTCAACGGTAACGAATGTTTTTTGAGCTAATTCTGAGAGATAATCGAGCAGAGCCGAAGGCATGCAATCGGGGCGTGTACCTATGATGATACCTACTACTCCCTCAACCGAAAGAGCCTCTTCGTATCGGGCAATGAGTCGGTCTATATTGTCGTAGGTACTTGTATATGCCTGGAAATAGGCGAGGTAGCGCATTGTGGGATACTTTCGGCCAAAAAAGCGAATGCCCTCTTGCAATTGTTCGGTTACGCTCAACTCAGTGCGACAATACTCGGGGTTGAAGGTTTGATTGTTACAAAATGTACAACCCCCTCTACCTACCGAGCCGTCACGATTGGGGCAGGTAAAGCCCCCATTGATCGAAATCTTTTGGACTTTACCTGCGAAATGTTTTTGAAGGAAAGAGCCGTAATCGTTATAGCGTGCTTTTTCCATTGTTTATTTATCCTTTGTATTGGTTATAGAACTCAACCACAGCTACGATGCCTCGCTCGTACATTTCAAGAGCAAAACTTTCGTTGGGTGAGTGGATGGCGTTTTTCTCAAGACCAAATCCCATCAATACCGACTTCAGGCCGAGAACACGCTCGAAGATAGGTATCACACCGATACTGCCACCACGGCGCACTGCCAAGGGTTGTTGGCCAAATGCCAAGGCGAAGCCTTTCTCTGCTGCTTTGTAGGCGGGGATGCCTATGGGACATACATAGCTTTCGCTACCATGCATAGGGGTAACTTTTACCTCTACGGTTTCGGGGGCAATAGCGGCAATGTGGTCGATAAATTGTTGTGTGATTTTGTGATAGTCTTGGTTGGGAATAAGGCGGCAAGATACCTTGGCATGTGCTTTAGAGGGGAGTACTGTCTTAGAGCCTTCTCCTGTGTAACCACCCCATATACCGCAGATGTCAAATGTGGGGCGTGATGCAGCTCGCTCGATGGTCGAGTAACCTTTCTCACCCGAAAGGGCTTTCACACCGATAGCATCACAATAGGCCTTCTCGTCGTAGGGTACGGCAGCCATCATAGCACGCTCCTCGGGCGATAGCTCCTCGGCATCGTCGTAGAAGTGAGGTATGGTAATGCGGCCATCGGCATCGGTAATACCGGCGAGCATCTTGCACAATTCGTTGATCGGATTGGCTACTGCACCACCAAAGTGACCAGAGTGAAGGTCGCGACAAGGGCCGGTAACTTCGATTTCCCAGTAGGCAAGACCACGCAGACCGGTAGTCAAAGAGGGGTGCTCACGACCTACCATGCTGGTATCCGATACAAGGATAACATCGCCCTTGAGCAACTCGCGATTGTTGGCGCAGAATTCCTCCAAGCCGGGTGAGCCTACTTCCTCGCCACCCTCAAAGAGGAACTTCACGTTGCAGTGTAACATGTTGCGCTTGAGTGCAATTTCGAATGCTTTTACTTGTATGAAGCCTTGACCCTTATCATCATCGGTGCCACGACCCCACAAGCGGCCATCGCGTACCTCGGGCTCAAATGGGTTGCTATGCCACAACTCAAGAGGTTCGGCAGGCATTACATCGTAGTGACCATAAACGATTACTGTAGGCCACTCGGGGTTAATAATTTTCTCTCCATACACAACGGGATTGTATCCGGTTTCCATCAATTCAGCACGATCGGCACCGGCTGCAACGAGCAACTCGCACCAACGGTTGGCACAAGCATACATGTCATCGCGATGCTCGGGCTTGGCACTGATTGAAGGGATGCGCAACAATGAATATAATTCGTCACGAAAACGCTCTTTGTTTTGTTCGATGTAGTTGAGTGTTTCTTGCATAGTTCTGTTTTTATAAGGTTTATATTTTATATTGTTTTTTTATAATTGAGTTGTTTTGTTGCGAAGGTAGTGGTCGAGTAGTACCATTGCAGTGGCAGCCTCTACAACGGGTATAGCACGAGGTACTACACAAGGGTCATGGCGACCACTTGATTGTAGTGTGGTCGTTTTTCCATCGGTAGTTATGGTCTCGATTGGTTGTAATAGAGTGGGAGTTGGCTTGAAAGCTACTCTGAAGTATATGTCGGCACCATTCGATATGCCTCCTTGTATGCCACCCGAATAGTTGGTGCGTGTACCGAAGCCTTCCTTTTGTGTCTCAAAGATGTCGCATACTTGCGATCCTCGCATCGTAGCTCCGGCAAATCCCATACCATATTCAAAACCCTTGACTGCATTGATGTTGAGCATGGCTTTGCCTAAGTCGGCGTGTAGCTTGTCATATATGGGTTCGCCCCAACCGGCAGGTACGCCTTGCACTACGCAGGTAACAATACCCCCAACCGAGTCGCCCTCGGCACGCACCTCTTTGATTAGTCCCTCCATGCGTCCTGCAGTGTCAATATCGGGGCAGCGCACGGCATTGCTCTCTATTGTGGTAAGGTCGTAAGCAGTATAGCTGTTGGGTAGCGCTATCGAGCCTATTTGCGAGGTGTAAGCTTGTATGGTAATGCCCTTCTGAGCCAATATTTGTAATGCAATCGCACCGGCCACACATGTAGCTATTGTAACACGTGCCGATGCTCTGCCTCCACCGCGATGGTCGCGATGACCATACTTGGCAGTATAGGTATAGTCGGCATGCGAGGGGCGGAATATGTTTCGTATAGACTCGTAGTCGCTACTGTGAGCATCGTTATTGTGTACTATAAATCCGATGGGTGTGCCGGTAGTTATCCCTTCAAATATACCCGATAAGAACTCTACTCGGTCCTGCTCATTGCGGGTGGTGGTGATGGCCGATTGTCCGGGACGACGACGTGCCATGAATAGCTGTATAGCTTCTATATCAATTGGAATGCCGGCGGGAACGCCATCTATTACACCTCCAATGGCAATACCATGTGATTCGCCAAATGCAGTGAGTCGATATATCAATCCTGTAGTATTCATTTATGCATAAATTGAGAAAGTAAAGATACTGCTTTTTGTCGATATAACACATTATATATTGCGTTTTTTTGAATTTTTACAATCTTCGACAGTACAAAATAAGTTGTGATAGTTGCTTTTTTCGCAATCCCAAGGCAATGTTGGATGCGGTTCGGAACAAAAATTCAAGTAAACTTGATTCTTCTTCGCTCACCTTTCACTATCTTTGCCACCAATCATGACAAGAAAGAAGAAGAACAAAAAGAGCAATCGCCGTCGTTGGCAGATTCGCATTTTTAAGATAGTGCTTTTTATACTTGCTATTGCGTTGCCATGTGTATGGCTTATTGGTGGAGGCAAGAAGGAGAGCGAACCCATGCGTGTGTCGCGAATTTTTGCCGATCATTTGATACATGCGCGTTACGACGAGGCTTGCGCTATGTCTACACCTGAATCGGAGCAAGAAATAGCGTTCTATGCCGATTGGATAGGTGAGCAAACTCACGATATGATAAACGGGAATCTTCGTTTCAAGATAACTCACGTTCAGCTACTCATGCCATCGGACAGCATTAATATGGTTCAAGGAAAGGTGTTGGTTACTAATGAATTGGGCGAAGAAACAGTTTTGCACCACCTTGACTTGAAAATGATTTATTCGCTCGAAGGTTGGCTGGTTGATTTCGAAAAATCGCAAGTGAGTTGGTAGTCATTTCAAATGAGAGTGTGGCCATAATTAGGGGTATAATATTTATCCCCAATTTAGTCTTTTCTACATATATCACTTAGCTCTCATTGTCGCTATCTATAATAATGTTGAGGCCGGTTCATAGAATCTGGGGCAATTTATGGAAAAATTGAGGTGTAAATCTTTGTTTTTTAATTTTTTTAAGAAAAACTTTTCACATTTCAGCGAGATAAATGCCGACATTTGCACCACAAATGTAAACACACAAACCAATGAAGAAATTTTTAGTATCAATCAGTTTAGGTCTTTTTGCATTAATGACAACACAATGCACAACTAACAACAATCAAGTCGACCCGTTCTGTGGTGAGTATGACACCCCCCACAACACATTCCCCTTTGACAAGATTAGCAACAAACTCTATGAGCCTGCATTCCAAAAGGGTGTAGAGCTTCAAGTAGCCGAGATTAACGCTATCGTTAATCAACGTTCAATTCCCACTTTTGAGAATACTATCGTTGCTCTTGAAGAGAGTGGTAGCTATCTCAATCGTGTAGCCAGTGTATTCTTTGCATTGCAAGGTGCCGAGAGTGACGACGAAATGATGGAAATCTCTCAACGTATTCAACCTCTTCTCTCGGAGCACAGCAACAACATCAGCCTCAATGAGCAACTCTTTGAGCGTATTAAGTATGTATACGACCGTCGTGCTGAGATGGATCTTACTCCCGAGCAATTGATGCTTGTTGAGAGAACATACGACTCTTTCGCTACAAGCGGTGCTAACCTCGAGGGCGAGGCTCGTGAGCGTTATCGCGAGTTGTCGGTAAAATTGAGCAACCTTACTCTCGCTTTCAGCCAAAATGCTCTTCGTGCTACCAACGCTTACTCTCGTGAACTCACTGAAGAGGAGTTGGCCGGTCTTCCCCAAAGCGCTATCGATGCTGCTGCTGCCATGGCTGCAAGCAAGGGCAAAGAGGGTAGCTACATGGTTGATCTTTCTTACCCCAGCTATAGCGCTATCATGAAGTACTCTTCTCGCCGCGAGCTTCGCGAAGAGTTGTATCGTGCTTACTCTTCTCGCTCTATCGGTGGTGAGTTCGACAACCTTCCTGTTCTCGATAGTATTGCATCTGTACGTCTTGAGATTGCTAAACTCTTCAATTGCCAAACATTTGCCGAGTATAAGCTCAAGAACACAATGGCCGGTACTACTGAGGCTGTTTACAACCTCTTGAACCAACTCCTCGCTGCTTACAAGCCCGTTGCTATGGATGAGGTTGCTGAGCTTCAAAAATTTGCCGCTGAAAAAGAGGGGGCCGACTTCGAGTTGAAGGCTTGGGACTTCTCTTACTATGCTGAGCAATTGAAAACACTCAAATACGATCTCAACGACGAGATTTTGCGTCCTTACTTCAAGTTGGAGAATGTTATCGATGGCGTATTTGGTCTTGCTACCAAGCTCTATGGTCTCCAATTCACTGAGAACAAAGACATTCCCGTATATCACAAAGAGGCCAGCGCTTATGAAGTAACTGATGCCAATGGTGAGTATATCGGTGTTCTTTATACCGACTTCTTCCCCCGTCCCGGCAAACGTCAAGGTGCTTGGATGACTGAGTTCAAAGGTCAATGGATGGAGAACGATACAGTAGACAGCCGTCCTCACGTAACTATCGTGATGAACTTCACTCGTCCTACTGCTACTGCTCCTTCATTGCTCACATTCGGTGAGGTTGAGACATTCCTCCACGAGTTTGGTCACGCTCTCCACGGCCTTCTCTCTAACGTTACTTACAACTCACTCTCAGGTACTAACGTATACCGTGACTTCGTAGAGTTGCCCTCGCAATTCAACGAGAACTACCTCACAGAGAAAGAGTTCCTCGATGGCTTCGCTCGTCACTATGAGACTGGTGAGACTATCCCCGCCGAGTTGGTTGAGAAGATTATTGCTTCAAGCCAATACCATGCTGCTTACGCTTGCATCCGTCAATTGTCATTCGGTATGCTCGACATGGCATGGCACACTATCACTGCTCCCGTAGCCGATCCTTTGGCATTTGAGACTGCTGCTTTGGCTTCAACTCAAGTACTCCCCGTAGTAGAGGGTACAGCTCTCAGTCCCCAATTCAGCCACATCTTCTCAGGTGGTTACGCTTCGGGTTACTACAGCTACAAGTGGGCTGAGGTACTTGATGCCGATGCTTTCGCTGCATTCAAGGAGAAAGGTATCTACGA
>CAJGDT010000059.1 GCA_904502265.1 uncultured Barnesiella sp.
CATCAACACTACCGCAAAAGTTGAGCTACAGCTCACTACCGGTAACACTTACTCGGTTATCTTCTGGGCTGCTGCTCCCGGTGCACCCTACACAGTTGACTTTGGAAGCAAAACCATGACTGTAGACTACACAGACGCTGTTAGCAACGACGAGAACCGCGATGCTTTCTACAAGTATCACACATTCACTGTTAAGGGTGCTCAAACAGAAACTGTCGAGCTCAGACGTCCCTTTGCTCAACTCAACATCGGTACCAACGACTATGAGGAGTCTGAAAAAGCTGGTTACATTCCCACCAAGTCATCTGTAACAGTTGAGAAAATCTATAACACTCTTAACTTCGCCGACGGCACAGTTTCGGGCGAGACAGCTGTAGCTTTTGGATTGGAAAACATCAACAAAGATGAAACTTTCCCCGTTGGCGGCTATAAGTACCTCGCTATGAACTATCTGCTCGTAGACAAAGATAAAGAGACTGTAAACATCGAATTTACCTATTCAGATGCAAACAACGACTCAAAAACTCGCACAGTAGGTTCAGTACCCGTACAACGCAACTATCGCACAAACATCTATGGTGCGCTCCTTACAAGCGAGGTTGATATCAACGTTGAGATCAAGCCCGAATATGATGGCGAGCACAACAAGGAGCATAAACCTTGGGATGGAACATCTGACACATCTTGGTATAACAACACTAATACCGAGTTTGAAATTTATACACCTGAGCAATTGGCTGGTTTTGCAAAACTAGTTGACGATGGAAATACATTCGACGGCAAGAAAGTTCTGTTATGTGCAGATTTGGATATGTCAGAGCACAATTGGAACCCAATTGGAGATAATAGAACAGAAGCAGCCTTTAAAGGCACATTTGATGGTCAAGGCCACCTGATTTATGGTCTACACTATTCGGGCGATGATTGCTGGAATGGAAATTTATATGGTAACAAGCAAGGTTTTGGACTCTTCTCGCTTGTAGATGAGGCCGTTATTAAGAATGTGACACTTCAGAAAGAGACATTTGGATCATACACTGTAATTACTGGTGCCGTTGCAGGATACGCATACGACACAACATTTGAAAATATCAACATCAGCGATACAAAAATTGCGGGATACAACTGGTATACCGGTGGCGTTGTAGGCTGGGCAGGTGGAGAGTGTACATTCAAGGGTATTGATCTTGCTCCTACTACAGTTGTTGGCACACTGTGGGATTCTCACGGACAATGCGCCGGAGGTATTGCAGGCGGTGTTAGTTCGTCTAGTACAACAAAGATTACTATTGAGGATTGTAATATTGCATGCGTTCTCGATGTTATTAATGATGTTACATCTAACTACAAGTGGTGGATATATCGTGTTTCGGGAATGATCATCGGTAATATCTCTACAACAATGAATATTGATGGTAGAAATTACGCAAACCCAACAAATGTAACATGTAATAATGTAACTGTAACTTATGGCGATTGGATGAATTACCACTACTGCCAAGGTTATTGGAATCGTGGATGGGGTCGCGTTGAGTCTTCTGACTACGTTAGTGGTATTGATCATACACAATGTAATCACCCCGCAGGAGAGCAACATTATGTATGTGTTCCTTTCGATCAACTTTTCGGTGGAGGTCCTAACGGTGATGGACGTAGCCCAGTATATGGCCTTAGAGAGTTCTCTGGTGTAACTGTCAACTACCCTGCATCATACCGTCGTGCAGTTTCTACAGCAGCAGCCTTGACTGAAGCTCTCAATAAAGGTGTATCGGTAATACTCGAGGAAGACATTGACTTTGGCTCTACACAATTGGCTATTTCAGGCGAAAATATAGTTGTAGACCTTGGTGGTCACACCCTCACTACAGCTAATAACTGGGGTGGTATCTCATTGAAGAATGGTGCTTCTATCGTAAATGGTACTATCACTCACGCAGGTAATACTGCTGCCATCAAGGCGTTCAATGGCACTTCTGTTGAAAATGTTACAATCAACGCTACTTGCGCCACTGCTGATAAGACTGTAACCGGTATTGCTGTTCAACAAGGCGCTACTGTTGAGTCTATCAAAAACGTAACTATCAACGGTGTTAGCCAAGGTATCGAGGTAGGTTACCAAGCTACAGTTAGTCTTATTGAAAAAGCAATTGTCAATGAATCTAACAACGGCACTGCAAAGGGTATAGCTCTCGTTATCAACGGTGGTAAAGTGGGCAAGGCCAAAGATTGTACGTTCAAGGGTGAAACTTACGGTGTAACAATGCACTTGAAAGGTGTGTTCGCTGTAGGTCTTGAACTTGAGAACTGTAAGGTAGAAGGTACAACAGCTTCAATCTACGCATGGGATGAGAAGGGTATCTCTAACACAAGCGGTTCACTTGTTCTCACATACGATGCAGCTACTACTCTCACAGGCGATTTCGTATGGGATTTCGAAGACGAGTGCAAAGGTGTAGTTACACTTAACCGTCCTTAATAATCGTAGTCAATAACTATCGATTGAAATAATTCACATCCCCCCACACTTTGCCAGTCAAAGTGTGGGGGGATTGCTTTCGAAAAGAGATACAGTTATAAAATGGGCGACTTTCGTGCACGAAAGAGGATAAAACCCCTTTTATTTGTTAAAATATACTAATACACAAAACTTTTCCACCCTAAACTCTTGACAAATAAAAAAAAGTCCTTACCTTTGCACCGTGTTTTTCATGGTATTAGAATTAAGGTTAACGAAGATTGGTTGTCGGGAGACAATCAATTTTTTTTATCCCTACTACACCCCTCTTTCGAGGGCTTTTTTGTATAATCCCCAACCTATTTTGACACTGCTTTTTTCTTATTTCGGTGCAAGCATAAAGAGTCACAAAGCTTGAGTATCACACCTCCAATATTATTGCACAACATCACCTTACTTCACACTCACCGGGCATTCATTTAGCACAGTTATATATATGTTTTGAGTGACGAAAGTGTTTTTTTCTTTCATTTTCATGCTGTTGCATCGGAACTTTGTGTATCTTTGCACGATTTTTAATGGAAAGAAAATAAAGATTTTATGAATGTCGTAAAAAAGACCATCGATTTGGGTGATGGAAGAACCATTACCATCGAGACCGGCAAGCTGGCAAAGCAAGCCGATGGTGCCGTAGAAGTGCGTATGGGCAATACAATGTTGCTCGCTACGGTATGTTCGGCCAAGGAGGCCGGCGAGGGCGTTGACTTCATGCCCTTGCAAGTAGAGTATAAAGAGAAATTCTCAGCATTTGGACGTTTCCCCGGCGGCTTTACTAAACGTGAAGGTCGTGCATCGGATTACGAAATCCTTACAGCTCGCCTTGTTGACCGCGTATTGCGTCCTTTGTTCCCCGATAACTATCACGCCGATACTTTCGTAAACATTACTATGTACTCGGCCGACGGTGTAGATATTCCCGATGCATTGGCAGGTTTGGCTGCGTCGGCAGCTATCGCCGTTTCTGATATACCCTTCAATGGCCCCATCTCAGAGGTACGTGTAGCTCGCATTGATGGCAAATTCCGCATCAACCCCACATTTGCCGAGTTGGAGCGTGCCGATATGGACTTGATGGTAGGTGCTACCTACGACAACATCATGATGGTTGAGGGTGAGATGAACGAGGTTTCAGAGCAAGACTTGCTCGAGGCTTTGAAGACTGCTCACGATGCTATCAAGGTACACTGCCGTGTACAAGAGAAGCTTGCTGAGGCTGTAGGCTCAACTGTAAAACGCGAATATTGCCACGAGATAAACGACGAAGAATTGCGTGCCGATGTTAAGGCTAAATGCTACGACAAGGCCTACGCTATCGCTCGTCAAGGTAATGCCGACAAGCACGGTCGCTCGGACGCTTTCAAGGCTGTATGCGAGGAGTACCTCGAGGCCATGAGCGAAGAAGAGCGCGAAGAGAAAGAGGCACTCGTACGTCGTTACTACCACGATGTAGAGAAAGAGGCTATGCGTCGTTGTGTACTCGATGAGGGTGTGCGTCTTGACGGTCGCCAAACAACCGAAATTCGTCCCATCTGGTGCGAGGTAGACTACATTCCCGGTCCTCACGGTTCGGCTGTGTTCACTCGTGGTGAAACTCAATCACTCTCTACCGTTACATTGGGTACAAAACTCGACGAGAAGTTGCTCGACGACGTGCTCAACCAAGGTCACGATCGCTTCTTGTTGCACTATAACTTCCCTCCCTTCTCAACCGGTGAGGCTAAGCCCGTACGTGGTATTGGTCGTCGTGAGATTGGTCACGGTAACTTGGCCAACCGCGCACTCAAGAGCATGATTCCTGCCGACTATCCCTACTGTGTACGCATCGTATCGGATATCCTTGAGTCTAACGGTTCGTCTTCTATGGCCACCGTATGTGCCGGTACTCTTGCATTGATGGATGCAGGTGTGAAGATTAAAAAACCCGTATCGGGTATCGCTATGGGTTTGATTACCGACAACTCGAAGTATGCCGTTCTCTCGGACATCCTCGGCGATGAGGACCACTTGGGCGACATGGACTTTAAGGTAACAGGTACTCGCGATGGTATCACTGCTACTCAAATGGATATCAAGGTTGATGGCTTGTCATACGAAATCCTTGAGAAGGCTTTGTTGCAAGCTCGTGAAGGTCGCATGCACATCCTCGACAAGATCGAAGCTACTATCTCAGAGCCTCGTGCCGACCTCAAGCCCCACGCTCCCCGCATCGAAACTATGGTTATTCCCAAAGAGTTTATTGGTGCAGTTATTGGCCCGGGCGGAAAGATTATCCAAGGTATTCAAGAGGCCAGCGGTGCCACTGTTACTATTGAGGAGATCGAAGGTCAAGGTCACATCGAGATTTCAGCTCCCGGCCGTGATGCTATCAACGAAGCTTTGCGTCGCATCAAAGCTATCGTAGCTCAACCCGAGGTAGGTGAAACTTACACCGGTGTAGTTAAATCAATCCTTGCATTCGGTGCATTCGTAGAGTTTATGCCCGGTAAAGATGGTTTGCTCCACATCTCTGAGATTGGCTGGAATCGTATTGAAAATATGGAAACATCGGGTATCAAAGAGGGTGACGAACTCACTGTGAAGTTGCTCGAAATCGATCCCAAAACAGGCAAGTATCGTCTTTCGATGAAAGCCCTTCAACCTCGTCCCGAAGGCTACGTAGAGCCCGAGCGTCGTGAGCGTCGCGAACCCCGCAACGACCGTGGCGAGCGTCGCAACAACAACAATCGTCGCGAGAATCGTGGCGAGCGTCGTGAAAACCGCGAAGAGGGTCAAAACAACGACTAATATCTATAATAAATAGATAAGACAACGAGGCAGAGTCCAACAAAGGCTCTGCCTCGTTTGTTTATACTCCCGCTATCAAAAGAAATGCCTAACGCGATATCAGGTATTTCTTTTTCTCTATATTGAGCGAAAAAAGAAGACGAATGAAATGTTCTATAGAAAGAATTACTATCTTTGTTCTTATGAAGAAAATATGTGCAATAACAATGGTTCGCAACGATGAGTTTTACCTGCGCAAGTGGGTAGAATATTACGGCCGTGAACTTGGACGGGAGAATCTATACATCTATTTTGATGGTATCGACCAAACTGTTCCCGCGTTTTGTGAAGGAACCAATGTCGTTGTCTGTGAGAAACTTCAAGGCAATGTAGCCCAAGGTGACAAAAAAAGAATCAATTTTCTGTCACAACAAGCCTCGGGGTTGTTTAAGGATTATGACCTGGTGATAGGTACCGATGCCGACGAAATCCTTGCGGTTGACCCTCAATTAGGTATATCATTGGTTGATTTTCTTAGCCAATCCGACATAAAAACATCCATTTCAGGACTCGGTGTAGACGTTGGTCAACACTTGGAGAAAGAGGGCCGCTTAGACCCCAACATGCCGTTTCTCTCGCAACGCAATTATGGTCGACTATCGAGCCGCTATACCAAAGCCAATGTTATTGCACGCCCCTTGCGCTGGGGATCCGGATTCCACCGAGTCAAAGGGCATAATTTTCATATAGCAAAGGGGCTGTACTTGTTCCATTTTGGCTACTTCGATATGGAGCGAATTGAAGCACGTTTTGCCGATCCTTCGCGCAGAGCCGATGGTTGGACAAGGCACTTGAAAAAACGCTCCAAAACAATCAGACTTTGTAGCACCCGCAAGGCCTATAGTTGGGACAAAACGATATCCATAGCCCGAAAGATACAGACCATTTTTCGCCCCATATACGCCCTCAACAAGCCCTCGATGTTGGAGCAAGTAGTAATTGTCCGTATCCCCGAAAGGTTTCACAACATCATTTAGACGCTATGATGCAACAAGAAAATATAGACATAGTAATAACTTGGGTAGATGGCGATGACCCTGCTCATAAGAATAAAAAGAACTTGCATCTTACCGGCAAGAATGAAACAAGCCACGACGATATAGCCGGCGCTACTCGTTATCGCTCTACCGGCGAGATATTTTATTGCGTGGCATCGATATTGCGATATGCCCCTTGGGTACATAAGATATATATTGTAACCGACAATCAAGATCCTCACGTTGACGAGTTTGTGGCACGTAACTTCCCCGAAAACAAAACACCCATTGAGATTGTCGACCATACGGTTATCTTCAGGGGATATGAGCAATATCTACCCACATTCAACTCGCTGTCTATAGGACAAATGCTGTGGCGAATACCCGGATTGTCGGAGAATTTTCTCTATTTCAATGACGATATTTTTCTTGTTTCGGAAAATAAACAAACCGATTGGTTCCACGACAAACAAACCGTACTGTATGCCGATAAGTTCAATGTACAATGGGCGGCTTTCTTACGTTGGGCCAAACACCTGCTCCAAAATCATAAGACCTTTGGCCATAAAGACCCTATGCTCAATGCTGCCAATATGATGAAGTCGGACTTTTTCTTCTTGCATCCTCACGGTCCTGTGCCAATGAACCGATTGTGGTATGAAAAATTCTATACCGAACACCCCGATTGGTTGCACTCAAATATCAAGCACCGATTTCGCGAGCCGTCACAATTCAGTTCGCTGGTATGCTACTACTTAGATGCATATCGCAGTGGCCTCTTGGACGTACGTTCTTCAAAGGGTGTATGCAGTTTCTTGAAGCCTAATGCAGGCAAAAAAGGGTACATGGCTCGCAAAATTGCCGAAATGCAGTCCAACAATAAACTAATATTTGGTTGTATAAATTCACTGAGCGAAACCACTGAAGAAGAACAAACTCTGTTCCACCAATGGATATGCAAACTCTTGGATATCAAAGTTTAGCTAAACTATAATATTACAACTACACATACGCCTTTTCCGCTATCGCTAATGAATATGATAGATATTTATACTCGGCTACAAGACAATATATCGAAATATTGGGGCATGATTATAATCATGCTCATGATGTGTATTGAGCCAAGTTTAGCCGATAGTATACACACCGAGTCACTTTATAGCATTACACGATGGGACGAAGAGGTACTCAGCGATATTATTGTTAAAGACAATAACAATGACGGAGCTACATGGGAACTATTTGAAATAGCTCCCGATTCATGGAGTATGCGCTATCGTTATAGTAAAACACATCAAGCCGACGACTACATATACCTGCATCCTATAGCATTGCAAGCCGGCACAAACTATGAAGCACAACTCTATATGCATGCCGGCAGCGAGAAGTATGCCGAAGTATTTTCTGTAGGCCTCGCCTCGTCCGATGCATCGCAAGCTATTCCGTTGATATCATCACAACAGGTCGATAGCAAGGAAAGTACTCCTTATAAGACACAGTTTACCGTCGCTACCGATAGTGTATATCGCCTCTATGTGCATTGTACAAGTCAGGCCAATCATTATATGATGTATCTCGACAGCATCTTTATTACCGAATGTAGTGCAGGCAATGTGCCGGCCGAGGTTGACAACTTAACACTCACATGCAACGAACGATCGCCCGATATTGTAACAATCGAGTGCACAATGCCCACTCTCAGTATAAACGGCACGCCTCTTGAACAACTCGACAAGTTGCAGATATACCGAAACGATGAGCTTGTATATACCAACACACACACCCTGCCAGGCAATATAGTACAGTACAACGACACCGTAAACATCCTCGACAATTACACCTATAGCGTTGTAGTTGTAAATGAAACAGGAGCAAGTAATGCATCGATAAAAAGCATAATAGCGGGTATTGCACCATTTCCCTACAGACATAGCTTTACCGATGGAATAGGGTTCTTTAATATAACCGACAATAATGACGATGGTGTTACATGGCACTACTACGATGAGCGTTTCGGGGGATGTATGCGTTACGCATCAAGCTCTGTCAATGATGCCGACGACTGGCTCTTTACACCTCCTGTCTATCTCGATGGTTCTATGCGTTATCAAGTTGAGTATAGTTGCTGCGTGGGACTGAGTAGCTATCCCGAATCTATGAGTGTGCTACTTGGCTTTGTACCGCAACCCGAGGAGATGTCGGTAGTTATAAAGAAGCACAGCGACTTTACTTTCATCAACGATACCGTGATTGTAATGCCATTTGAAGTACAAGTGCCGGGGGTATATTATATGGCCTTCAGAGCTTGTAGCCAAGCTGATAGCTATGCCATTTTGCTTCGCAGTATAGAGATTGATGAGTACGACCCCAACTCGGTATCATTACCCACCGTTCGCAGCTTGGTACGTGGCGGAATGGGTTGTATCGAGGTAACTGCACAAGAACCTACCACAGTGCGCATCTACAATCTGTTGGGTGAAGAAGTGGGCAACTTTATAGCACACACCGGTACACGGCATGAAATAGAGTCCGGCATATATATAGTTCATGCCGGCAAGACGATACAGAAAATTATTGTATTGTAATCCCCGTGATTTTTACTTTTTCGCACGCAATTGCTCTACGATGCAGCGTGCAGCACGTTGAGGTGCACCGGGTTTACCCAATCGGCGTTCTACCTCGCCATAACCCTCCATAACACGCTTATGCACCTC
>CAJGDT010000060.1 GCA_904502265.1 uncultured Barnesiella sp.
ACCGGGGATCCACCTCTTCCCATCCCGAACAGAGAAGTTAAGCCCGGTCACGCCAATGGTACTGCGCAAGTGGGAGAGTAGGCAGCCGCCACTTAAATCGCCCTGACAACGAAAGTTGCCGGGGCGATGTTTTTTTATATACACAGGTAAGCGAATTTTCCGGAGGACTCGGCTAAGAATATACCACCACCGATGATGCTGCAGCTCGTGCACCGTGTGGTTGTCGGGGTGGGATGCTTGTGCATTCGATAGCATTGGCTAATGCATATAATAATTATGTCGGTTTGCAAAGTATGGCTTTTTGTCGTACCTTTGTTGCGTATTTCGTTGAAAATGTGTTCTAATTATATAATTAACAATGAAAAGTTTTAAAAAATTTGCGTTGCCCGTAGCGGCAATGGTTACTCTTATGACAAGTTGCCAAACTGTTCCTGTTACCGAAGGCGATTATGATAACTATCCCGCCTATAAAGGTAATGACCTGGAAATGACTGTAAGTGAAAATGGAACAAACTTCACTCTCTGGTCTCCTACAGCCGATAGTGCGGTAGTAAGAATCTATAATGAAGGTATAGGTGGTGAAGTTGTTGAAACCCGCTATATGGAGCGCAAGAATAATAATGAGCCTTGGCGTGCCGCATTCGATGAAGCTCTTTATGGTAAGTTCTATACTTTTAGCATCTATCATAATGGTGAGTGGCTTGCTGAGACCCCCGGTGCTTATACTCGTGCGACAGGTGTAAATGGTCGCCGTGCTGCCATTATTGACTTTGCTACAACTAACCCCGAAGGTTGGGAGAATGATGTGCGCCCTGCACTTGACAAGTTTACCGACATTATTATATATGAGATGCATCATCGCGATTTCTCGATACATGCGTCGGCCGGTAATCAATATCCCGGTAAGTTCCTTGCGCTTACTCAAGAGGGTACACGTTCGCCTGAGGGTGAAATGACCGGTATTGATCACCTCAAAGAGTTGGGTGTTACACACGTACACATCCTTCCCTCATACGACTATGGTTCGGTAGATGAAAGCCGTCCTGACAGTGCACAATATAACTGGGGTTATGACCCTGTAAACTATAACGTACCCGAGGGTTCATATTCGACCAATGCATTTGACCCTGCAACACGTGTGCGCGAAATGAAGCAAATGGTACAAGCGCTTCATGCACAAGGCATACGTGTTATTCTTGATGTTGTGTATAACCACACTTATATTAATGATGGCTCGAACTTTAGCCTTACAACTCCCGGATATTACTATCGCCACAAAGAGGATGGCAGCTATGCCGATGCCTCAGCTTGCGGTAACGAGGTAGCCAGTGAGCGCGAGATGGTTCGTGACTACATTGTCAACTCAGTGAAATATTGGGCCGAGGAGTATCACCTTGATGGTTTCCGCTTCGACTTGATGGGTATGATTGATATTGAGACCATGAAGGCTGTTCGTGCCGAATTGGATAAGATCGATCCCACTATCTTTGTGTATGGCGAGGGTTGGGCTGCCGGAGCACCTGTTATTCCCAATGAGGAGTGTGCCATGAAGGCCAATGCCTACAAGATCCCCGGTGTGGCTGTCTTCAGCGACGATTTGCGCGATGGTGTCAAGGGTCACTTCAGCCAAGCAACCGGTCGTGGTTTTGCCACAGGTGCTGAGGGTTGCGAGGAGAGTGTTAAGTTTGGTGTTGTAGGTGCTATCGAACATCCTCAAATCAACTATGATCTTGTTAACTACTCAAAAGCGCCCTATACCAACCATCCTACACAAGTTATCAACTATGTATCGTGTCACGACGATATGTGCTTGACCGACAAGTTGCGTGCATCGATGCCCGATGCCGATGAGAAGGCTTTGCAACGCTACGCTCGATTGGCTCAAACCATTGTATTTACCTCACAAGGTGTGCCTTTCATGTTTACCGGCGAGGAGATTTTCCGCGACAAGAAGGGTGTACACAACAGCTACTGTTCGCCCGACGAAATCAATGCTATTGACTGGAGCTTGAAGCGTAGCAATCGTGAGCAATTTGACTACTATCGCAATCTTATCCAATTGCGCAAGTCGCACCCCGCCTTCCGCTTGGCAACAGCCGAGGAGGTACGCGAGCACTTGCAATTCATCGAGAATACACCCGCACAAGTTGTAGCCTATACGCTCAATGGTAATGCCGGTGGAGACGAGTGGAGCGAGATTGTGGTTGCATTCAACGGAGGCAGTGAGGCTGCCGAGATAGAGATACCTGAAGGTAACTGGATGGTAATAGCCAATGATGGTCAAATAGACCTTGCCGGAAGCGTGAAGATCGAAGGCTCAAAGGCCACCATCGCGCACAGCTCGGCACTCATATTGGCCCGCTAATAACGCCGCTATAATAAAGCAGATTTATTATTAAAAAATCATAATAAACCCGAGGAGGTCGTAAGATTTTCCTCGGGTTTTGTCGTTATTCAAGTAATATTATTATCTTTGTAGCAAAATTTGGTGTAATATGGCCGACAATTCAATGGTAATACTCACATCACTGCGAGCGCATATCAATGAGCTGACTGCGCAACATGCTAGTTTACAAGCGCGATGCAATGGTTTGCAGGCTCAATGCGATAGCTTGAAACAAGAGATAGATAGTCGTGATAAAAAGATTGAGGAACTTACCAATGAATTAGCCCAACGCGATGTCCGCTATAAAAATCTGCAAATCTCGCAACGAGCCGAGTTGGATACCCGACAATTGCAAGAAAACAAAGAAAGATTTGCCAAATTGGTGCGGGAAATAGATAAGTGTATCTCTTTACTAAACGGATAATATCATGGATGTTTCGGAGTATTTCAAGATTAATGTGAAACTCAACGATATAGAGCACCCTTTCAGCCTCACTGTTAAGCGTAACACCGAGGAGGAAAAGATATTTCGTGATGCCACAAAGATGATAAACGCATACTATAACGAGTATAAGAGCCGATTCAAGGGGATGGATAGTACCTCTTACTATGGCATGGTAGCGCTGCTCACTGCAAGACTATATATAGAGACTTCTAATGCCAAGAAAAATATAGAAGCCACTCTGGGTGAGTTGGAGAAAGAATTAGCTGCTTATCTCGACCAGAATAAGGAATAAGAGCCTCAAGAGGCTTTTGATATACTATAGTGAAAAACCTTACCGCACCACTAGGATAGCTTTTTAACGAGGCTATGCTGTGGTGTTTTTTTATATAACCAATTAATTAAATTAAGATGAGCATTATACTAACAATCAGTTTGGCTGTGGTAGCATTGATAGCAGGAGTTGTTATAACTCACATTATCAATAAAACAGTGCTTGCCAACCGAGCCAAAACAATCATCGAAGAGGCCCAAAAAGAGGCTGAAGTTCTTACCAAGAACAAGTTGCTTGAAGTAAAAGAAGAATTCTTGCAACGCAAGTCGGAGTTGGAGAAACAAGTAAACTCACGCAACTCGAAATTGCAATCGGCAGAGGCTAAACTCAAACAACGCGAAATGCAACTCACACAACAACAAAATGAGATGCAACGTCGTAAGAATGAAGCTGATGCAGCTAAGGCTAACTATGAGAAACAACTCGAAATCGTAGAGAAAAAAGAGCAAGAGCTTGATAAGATGCACAAGGCCGAGATTGAGAACCTTGAGCGCATATCGGGCCTTTCGGCCGAGGAGGCTAAGGAGCGCCTTGTACAATCTCTTGTAGACGAGGCCAAGACATCTGCAGCATCATACATCAACGATATTATGGATGATGCCAAGCTCACTGCCAACAAAGAGGCTAAGCGAATCATCATACAAAGTATCCAACGCGTAGCCACCGAGACTGCTATTGAGAACTCGGTGACAGTGTTCCACATTGAGTCGGATGAAATGAAGGGTCGTATCATTGGTCGCGAAGGTCGCAATATTCGTGCTCTTGAGGCTGCTACCGGTGTCGAAATCATTGTTGATGATACCCCCGAGGCTATCGTACTCTCGGCATTTGACCCCGTTCGTCGCGAAATTGCTCGCTTGGCATTGCACCAACTCGTTACCGACGGTCGTATCCACCCCGCTCGCATCGAGGAGGTTGTTGCTAAGGTTAAGAAGCAAATTGAGGAGGAGATTATCGAGACTGGTAAGCGTACAGCCATCGACCTCGGTATTCATGGCTTGCACCCCGAGCTTATTCGCCTTGTAGGTAAGATGAAATATCGTTCATCATATGGACAAAACCTCTTGCAACACTCACGCGAGACTGCCAATCTTTGTGCCGTTATGGCATCAGAATTGGGTCTTAATCCCAAGAAAGCCCGTCGCGCCGGTCTGTTGCACGATATAGGTAAAGTACCCGACGAGGAGCCCGAGTTGCCGCACGCACTCCTTGGTATGAAGATGGCCGAGAAGTATAAAGAGAAACCCGATATCTGCAATGCTATCGGTGCTCACCACGATGAGACTGAGATGAATAGCCTCTTGGCACCCATTGTTCAAGTGTGTGATGCTATTTCAGGTGCACGTCCCGGTGCACGTCGTGAGATTGTAGAGGCATATATCAAGCGTTTGAATGACCTTGAACAACTTGCTCTCTCATATCCCGGTGTTACCAAGACTTATGCTATACAAGCAGGTCGCGAGTTGCGCGTAATTGTAGGTGCTGACAAGATTGACGATATCGAAACAGAACACTTGTCAAGCGAAATTGCTAAGCGCATTCAAGACGAGATGACCTATCCCGGACAAGTGAAGATTACTGTTATCCGTGAAACTCGTGCTGTAAGCTATGCAAAATAAGGCTTTCGCTTAATAAATCTATACCATCATGGACAATTCCATTAACGAAAATATAGAGAAAAGCGAATTCGATGCCCGAGATTATCGCCGTAAGGAGACCAAACTCGAAGTCTACGACTGGCTGAAGGACTTGCCTGAGTCGCAACAAGAAAACGACTTGGTAGAGGTTCGTTTCAAGAATACGCGCAAAGGCTACTATCGCAACACAGCTCACTTGAAACTTGAAGTTGGCGACATCGTTGCAGTAGAAGCTTCGCCCGGTCATGACATCGGTGAGGTGACTCTTATGGGACACCTTGTGCCCCTGCAAATGCGCAAGCATGCCCCTAAGCACGAGGTCGAGCTCAAGCGCGTGTATCGCAAGGCCAAGCCCATCGATATTGAGAAGTATGAAGAGGCCAAGGCTCGTGAACATAGTACGATGATACGTGCTCGCAAAATAGCCGAGGACTTGGGATTGAATATGAAAATTGGTGACGTAGAGTATCAAGGCGATGGAAACAAAGCCATATTCTACTATATTGCCGATGATCGTGTCGACTTCCGTCAGCTTATCAAGGTGTTGGCCGATGTCTTCAAAGTTCGCATCGAAATGAAGCAGATAGGTGTTCGCCAAGAGGCCGGCCGTATAGGCGGTATAGGTCCTTGCGGACGTGAGCTTTGCTGTGCCGGTTGGATGTCAAATTTTGTATCGGTAGCCACAAGTGCTGCACGTTATCAAGATATTTCGCTTAATCCGCAGAAACTTGCCGGACAATGTGCCAAACTCAAGTGTTGCCTTAACTTTGAGGTTGATGCCTACGTCGAGGCTCGCAAGAAGATGCCATCAAAAGAGATGGAGCTTGAGACCAAAGATAATGTTTACTACTTCTTTAAGTCCGACATCTTTGCGCGTAAGATTACTTATTCTACCGATAAAGCCATTCCGGCCAACCTTGTTACAATCGATGCAGGTCGTGCCTTTGAGATTATAGCCCTTAATCGTCGTGGTATTAAGCCCGATAAGCTTGAGCGCGACGACCAACAACGCGAGTCGCAGCGCAAAGAGTATCAAGATGTAGTAGGACAAGATAGTCTAACACGTTTTGACAACAAGAAGCGCAAGAAAAAAGGCGGCGGAGGTGGTAACAATCAGCCGGCCAATAATAACCGAGGCGAACGTCGTAGAGGTAATAACGCTAACCATGCTCAGGCCAATAATGCCAACACGACCAATGCCCCCAGCAGCAATTCGCAAAGAAAAAAACGTTTTACACCTTCAAACAACCACAATCACAATGAAGGACGACAAAATAACGAAAGCAAACCTAAAGCCGAAGAGTAGCCTTATGCTACTCTTCGGCTTATTGTTACTCACAGCGTGCACCGGTAATGTGGTGTATAGTGATTATAAGGATATCCCACGCGAAGGATGGGAGAGTTACGACAGCAAGGAGTTTGCTGTGACCCTGCCTGTCGATGGTTGTTACGATATCAATCTATTTGTGCGTCATGGTAGTGTGTATCAGTATAACAACCTGTGGATTTTTATGGATCGTCTTACCCCCGATAGTGTGCTTACTACCGATACGGTTAATATAACACTTGCCGATTCTTATGGAAATTGGGTAGGCCGAGGATGGGGAAATTCTCGTCAAGTTGAGGTAAATGTAGCTAATAAGTTACCACTTGATAGCGGTGTGCATATAATCAGGCTTAACCAAGCCATGCGCGAACACATGCTTAAGGGAGTTGCCAATATAGGTATATCTATCGTAAATTCCGAGGAGTAGTTTTCTGTTATCACTACTTTGGCTTTATATCATAAACCTCACATTGTCAGTAATGCTGTCGTGTGAGGTTTTTACATTTATATGTGTAAGAATAGATAAGAAATCTTTTGTGTGAATGATTATACATTTTCGGGTTGCAATAACCTGATTTTTTTAATGTTTATACTTGTTGCAATCTGTCGTTTCTTTTTTTAATTATTCTATTGATATTTTTTGTAAAAGGGTAAATTTGTAAAAATATGATAGGAAATATTGCTTTTTTGTGTTTGTGTGTATATATTTGTGATGAATAATTAAAACCAATCAGTATGAGAAAAAAGTATTACCCCATGATTGCTGTTGCTCTGATGTTATCGGCAGCTACAGTATCGAATGCTGACAATGCTATCAAAATTCACTCATACGACACTGAAGCACAGCCGGTTGAATACCGTCTATCGGAAATAGCCCAAATTAAATTTGGTTCAACCAACTTCAGTGTAGTAGAAAGTGTAGATGAAGCCGGTCAAGTATTCTATCTGAAGGATGTGAGTAAAATTACTTTCGGTGCTTACAGTTCGGTAGAGACAGCCGAGCGAGCTACTGCAGCAGTAGTTACTCCCAATCCCGTGAAAAACAACCTCGTTGTCAAGGGCGGTCAAGAATTGTACGGAAGTGACATGAACATCTATTCCGTTACAGGTATGCACGTGTTGCGTGTAGCCGCATGGCAAGGCGAGACTGTCGACGTGTCGCAATTGCCCGCAGGTGTTTATGTTATCAATATCCAATCAGAAACTATTAAATTTGTGAAATTATGAAAAAGTTTTTCTTAACCTTATTATCAGCCATATTGTGCCTCAGTGTATTTGCACAAGATATCGACCCCAACCGTCTTTTGGTTATCGAAAAGTCGGGTAACTATAAGAGCTATGTAGTTGACAAACTTGACTATATAGAGTTTAGAAACGTAGAAGGTGAAGTTGCTGCCGATATTGAAATCTTGGAAGTAACACTCGAGCAAGTTTTGGTGAAAATCACTCGTACACAATCTTGTCAAGCGTTTAAGCTTGCTTGCTATCCCACAGTGCGCATTGCCAATTCATCGGATGATGCTATTGCTGCTGCAGTAGATGCCGAGTCAACCAACATGTACTGGCAAGACTTCGAGTCAGCTGGTATGTCAGGTGCTAACTTGGAGCCCAAGACCGACTATACAATCGTAACTGTAGGTTTCGACTCATTTGGTACAGTGTGTGACGTACGTAAGGCCGAGTTTACTACTCCCGCTATTCCTCTCGTAGGCGATCCTCAAGTAGCTGTTGAGTTGGTAGATGTTCAAAAGTATGAGTTTACACTCAAGTTCACACCCAATGCCGACGTATCGAAATATGCTTATGTAGCCGGTGCAGTAGGTGAATTGGAAGCACAATATGCACAATTTGCTCCTATGTTTGGTTTTGGCAACATGGGCGAAATGATCGCTATGTGGGGTGTTCCCTGCGAGGGCGAGACTGAATTTACATGGACAAGCATGCAACCCGGTACTGATTATGAGGTATTTATCCAAGCGTACGACGCAGCCGGTACAATGGCCGACTATCAAGTATACACACTCACTACCGAGTCATTGGGTGGCGAGGGTGAAGCCAATGTAACTATCACAGTGGGTAAATATGAGTTGGCTGACTGGTGGGGTGAGATGCTTCCCAGCCAATTCATGACATTTACTCCCAACGACCAATCAGCAGCTTATCGTTTCGCAGTATACACAGCTGAGCAATACGATCCCGAAGCTGAGGCTATCAAGGCTGACCTCTGCACTGAACCTCCCATGCCTATGGCCAACTGGTTCTTCTATGAGGAAGTTTCAACCGACTACCAAATCGATCCCAATACTGAGTGTGTAGCTATCGCAGCTGCTAAGAATATCAAGGGCGAGTGGGGTCCCGTTACTGAAGTTCGCTTCACAACTCCCGCACAGGCTAACGAACCCGCTGCAGCTCCTTCTAAGGTTATCAAGAAACGCACTCCCAAGACCAACTTCCAACGCGGTGTAGTTCCTGCTGCAAAACAAAAACTCACTCTTACTGCTTTGTAATAAGATTGTGAAAGAGTAAATAATATAAGGGTGGTCGAGATTCTCGACCACCCTTTTTATGCAATAAATGATAGGAATAATCTTATCAGAACTGTAAGTAGATAAAGGGCACTACCTGGCTAGAGCGTACTTGCAGTACTATGAATATGAAGAGTGCAAAGATAAGCGCTTTGGCTATCAGGGGTGTCTTTTCGATGCCGTGCTGTATGGCGAGCGACCACTTGTGTGGGGTGTAGTGCAACAGGTATCCTACCACTACCGCTAAGGTGACGTAGGGATAACCTGTGACAAACTGCATAAATACCTCGGGGTGGAACTGAGTGAATATCTGCGTAGCCATTTCGCCTACTACACTGAGGGAGTCGGCACGGAAGAATACCCAACCTATA
>CAJGDT010000061.1 GCA_904502265.1 uncultured Barnesiella sp.
TCAACGATGTAGTCGAGGCCATGCACATGATTATGCACCACGCACCCCGGCGCAATATGGGACAAGATGGTTTGCCCGAACCTCCATATGCCATCTACAACATTGGCAACAGCAACCCCGAAAATCTCTTGGATTTTGTACGCATTCTCCAAGAAGAACTTACAGAAGCTGGTGTATTGCCTCCCGATTACGATTTCGATGCTCACAAGAAACTCATTCCCATGCAACCCGGTGATGTCCCCACAACCTATGCCGACACTACTACTCTTGAGCGTGATTTCGGATTCAAACCTCACACTCCCTTGCGCGATGGACTTCGTGCCTTTGCTCAGTGGTACAAAGAGTTTTATGGATAAGCCCTACAACAACATACATGATTAAACCTAACACAAATATATGACACCACTATATAACGAAGAAATAGTTATAGAAAAACTTCACAACCCCGACACCATGCGACAAGCCTTTGGACAGGTGGTTGAGCATTATGGCGAGAGGTTATACTGGCAGATACGTAAAATGGTAGTCTCTCACGAAGATGCCGATGACCTCTTGCAAAACACATTCCTCAAGGCTTGGAGCAACATCGAGATGTTTCGTGCCGAAGCTCGTCTATCCACTTGGCTATATCGTATTGCTGTCAACGAGACCATTACGTTCCTTAATCGCGAGCGTCAGCGCAACAACATATCGGTCGATAGCGACGATAGTTTCTTGCTCAACAACATCGAGGCCGACGAGTGGTTTGATGGCGATGAGATACAATTGCGATTGCAAAAAGCCATTGCTCGTTTACCCGAGAAGCAACGTCTCGTTTTCAACATGCGATACTTCGACGAGATGAAGTACGAGGACATTTCCGAGATTTTAGGTACATCGGTTGGCGCTCTCAAGGCATCATATCACCATGCTGTTAAAAAAATCGAAGAATTTTTACTCGCCACCGATTAAACCTTTTCTTGTTTATTATGTCATAACAATGCAAACACCCACTACATGATGAAAAAGAAAGACGACATATTACAGCAAGTAGCAGGCAAGAGCGGCTACAAAGTTCCCGAGGGATACTTTGAGCAATTCACTGCGCGAATGGTTGAGCAATTGCCCGAGCGCGAGTTGCCCAAGCCTCAGATAATCACACCTTGGCAAAAGTTCCGCCCCTACATATACCTGGCTGCTATGTTTGCCGGCATTTGGCTCATGGTGCAAGTATTTGTTGCCCCCGTGGTTGAGGCCGACAAAGCAATGACTGCTGCAAACGAACACGAAGAAGACCTCGAAGAGTATATGTTATACTCGATGGACGAATACACCGTCTTCGAAACTTTCTATGCCGATAACGAATAATCCTCCTTAATCAATACACATTCTTATGAAACAATTTATTTCTATACTCATTCTTGCACTCTTTTTCACATCTGCTATCAATACCTTTGCTCAGGATAGCAAAGACACTCACGACCAAGCACGTAAAGAGAAATGGGAAAAATTTCGCCAAGATAAGCACGAGTTCTATATCAAGACCATGGAGCTTACTGCCAACCAGGCACAACAGTTTCTACCTCTCTTTGACGAGATGGAGAAAAAGAAATTCGAGGCCACTCGCGAAGTTCGCCGCGAAGCGCGTGCTATAGAAAAGGGCGAAAATATTACCGACGAGCAGTACAAGGCTGCAGCCGACCGCGCTGCGGCTCTCCCCGAGAAGGAGGTAATGATTGAAAAGGAATACTATGAGCAATTTTGCAAGATTCTCACACCTCGTCAACAATTCCTCTATCATCGTTGCGCTCCCGAGTTCCAAAAGAAAATGGTGGGCAAGAAGCATAACAAAGCAGCTAAAAACAACAAAGACGCCAAGTAATACATCTCGTATCCAATAATAAAAACGGGAACTTCACAGCATTATTGAAGTTCCCGTTTTTTTATATCTCATTATTCCTTTACGATTACTCCTCGGGTCTTACAAAGAACGTAAAGTTTACACTGCCATACACACGGTGTTCCGAAAACCAAGGATGCGACGAAAAGTCATTATTGCGCGAGTGTTCCAGCACAAACAATCCGCCAGGGCGCAATAGGCAATTCTCATCCAATACTCGCGAGGGGATACTTTCAAGTTGAGGCAAGTCGTAGGGTGGGTCGGCAAAGATAAAGTCAAACTGCTCGCCACAAGCTGCTACAAACTTAAATACGTCTCCTCGAATAGCCTGTAAGTTATCATCGCCTAGCAACTGCTGAACCTTGGTTATGAAATTGTATTGTGTAGGATGTTTCTCTACACACACAACACGCTTACACTCGCGCGACAGCAACTCAAAGCTTATTGCCCCGGTTCCTGCAAAGAGGTCGAGTGCTACGGTCTCCTCAAAGTCTATGAGATTTTCAAGTACATTAAATAAGTTCTCTCTTGCAAAGTCGGTTGTCGGGCGTGCCTTGATGTTGTTTGGCACGTCAAACCGTCTGCGTCCATATTTTCCTCTTATAATTCGCATAATGACAAAGCTGTTAAATCAAACGGAATTTGCATAGCATCGCTTCCCAGCACGTGACTGTGCGATGGGAATATTACGGGTACTACCGTAAGGATATAATTGCGCAGTATGTTCGATACCTCGCGACGTGTCTCTATATCGCCTACCAGTTGTATCTCGTCATGTCGCTGATCA
Organism: uncultured Barnesiella sp.; assembly: GCA_904502265.1. Taxonomy (GTDB): domain Bacteria; phylum Bacteroidota; class Bacteroidia; order Bacteroidales; family Barnesiellaceae_A; genus Barnesiella_A. The sequence goes on from CAJGDT010000061.1 coordinate 2,667, forward strand.
AGACCCAACTGCTTCCACACATTCAGTATATGGTAGGTAGCATCGTTGCTGTGGTGGTAATTATAGGTGTTGGCCAAGAGCAATCCATCACGATCATAGCACACTACATCCATGCGCCCATCCAGCAGGTGTACATACATCTTGCGATGATTGCCCAGTCGGCTCTTGCGATAGAAATACTCGCACAATGCGGTCAACGGATGCAACAGGGTGGGGGTCTCGAATGTACGATTTACAAACGACACCAATCTACTATCGGCACCCGATAGCATCACGGCTCCCGTGTGGGGCATGCGACTCTCTATCACATAGTCGTTGCTTGCCTTATATAGTTTCTCGTAGTAATGGCTATTATCGCTCAGCGTAGCCACCTCGTTGGGTACTATTACAAAGCGTGTCGAGGGCAGTACCACATACACTCGCTTGAACGGTTGTAGTAATATCTCGTGGGCATACACCGCTTGTTCTACCGCATGCGCATGCTCTTCTATCGGTGGCAATGCAATGCGTTTACTCACCATCGACCCATCCTCGGCCGGATGATAATAAACATACTGCAACTCACTTGTCGTGATGCGCACCATCAGTGTATATTGCGATGTATCTATGCTTACTGCTTCTTCCATACCACAAAAGTACAAAAAGAAAATCGCATTTCACTATTTCTTGCACATTTTCCCCGCATTTATCCTATTCTTTAGGCAAAATAGCTATCTTTGTTTCATTACAACTTTTATTATCTCTCATTACCTATGCTCTACGAAGCTCTTGCCGCACACACCATTAGCAACTTGCCTTATACCCCAAACGACCAACAGCAGGAGTTAGTTACACGCTTGGCTCGTTTTGTACTCAATGGTAAGGATACCGACCTCTTTCTCCTCACCGGATATGCTGGTACGGGTAAGACTTCGTTAGTAGGTGCGCTGGTCAAGACTCTCGACAGTCTCAAGTTCAAGACGGTACTATTAGCCCCCACAGGTCGTGCAGCCAAGGTCTTTTCGCACTACGCTCACCATCCGGCCTACACCATCCACCGCAAGATATATCGCCAACAACGCTTTTCGCCCGACATGCGTGGTTTCCTTTCGGGCAACAATACTCATCGCGACACCTTGTTTATTGTTGATGAGGCATCGATGATTGCCAATACTCCCAATGATTCGGGCATATATGGTTCGGGACAATTGCTCGACGACCTTATCGAGTATGTATATGGTGGCGACAATTGTCGCTTGCTTCTTCTTGGCGATACGGCTCAGCTACCGCCTGTTGGGCAACCTTTCAGTCCGGCTCTCTCGCCCGAGGTGTTGCGTTCAATGGGTATGAATGTCATCTCTTACGAACTCAACCAAGTGGCTCGTCAAGACACCGATAGTGGCATTCTCTTCAATGCTACTCAATTGCGTCACACGATGACTCAGTGCGACGACTCCATTATGCCCCCTCCGCAGTTGCGTTTCCGCGGATTTCCCGATGTTGTCAACCTCAGTGGCGAGTTCCTTATCGAAACACTTTCCGATTCGTTCGACTCTGTCGGGCTTGACGATACCATTGTCATTACGCGATCAAACAAGCGTGCCGGCATTTTCAACCAAGGCATACGCAACCAGATTCTATATCGTGAAGAAGAACTCACGGCCGGCGATATGCTCCTCGTGGCCAAGAACAACTACTATTGGGGAAAGGAGTATAAAGAGGTCGATTTTATTGCAAACGGCGATATCGCTCGCGTAGTGCGTGTGCGTAAAAATTACGAGATGTATGGTTTCCGTTTTGCCGATGTGCAGCTACAATTCCCCGATCTTGAGGTTGAACTCGAGACCCGCATCCTCCTCGATACGCTCCATAGCGAAGCTCCTGCTCTATCTCGCGAGCAAAATGAGCAGCTATATACAGCCATCCTCGAAGACTATGCCCACATAACTACTCAACGCGAACGCATGCAGCGACTCAAGGCCGACCCCTGGTTCAATGCCCTTCAGGTCAAGTATGCCTATGGTGTCACCTGTCACAAGGCGCAGGGTGGTCAGTGGCGACATGCCTATATCGACATGGGATATATCGACCCATCAGCTCTCTCGCTCGACTTCTACCGTTGGCTCTACACTGCCATTACCCGTGCCACCGAGCGAGTATACTTTATCAACCTAGCCGAGCCATTCATCGACTCCGCCGATAAGGAACAATAAAAATTTGTTTGATTTCTCGCGCGATTAGAACGCCTCTCCCATATTGAATACCACGGCAAAGGCATCACGGCCAAAGCCAAAGTCTACTCGCAGGTTCACATTGTGCTTTAATTCAAATCGCACACCGGCGCCATAGTTTAGCATCAAGTGATCCCATGTCAACTGTTCAAACGACGGGAACACACCTCCGTAGCCTACCCATGCCACCAAGCCCACTCGCTTGATAATGCGTTGTCGTAGCTCCATTTGGGCATTTACCTGATTATTATCTATATACCTGCCGGCATAGAAGCCTCGCATGCGTGATCCTCCTGCGCCCATCTCGGCTCGCAAGGGCCACGGGGTGTCTTTGCCGGTATACATGCCATACAGGTCAAAGGCCAACACACCTCCTTGCCACAAGGGTTGGAAGTAATCTATTGTCAACGTGGTCTTGAACACATTCTTGTCGGCCGTGCCTAAGAATTTGGGATATATCAACTCCTGCAAGGCAACGTACAATCCTCGTTTGGGGTTGGGAATAAAATCGCGAGTGTCATATACAAGCGATGCTCCTATACCTGTCAGCCAATACGAGGTGGCCTGTCCATCCAAATACGATTCGTTTCCTATACGCGATAGGTAAGTATATCCCATATTCAGCGATGGACCTATGTGCAAGTTGTCGGTTATGTTGTATACATAGTCGGCCTCGATGTTAAAGAGTCGTCGGGTATATACACTCTTTTCGTTTACCTTACATGCATCATACGATATGCCCCAAAAGTCCAATGGCTTATTATAGAATTGGGCATAATAGTGAATACGCGATTTGCGGTTGAAGTGGTTATTACCACCTATACTTATTTTATACTCACCCTTCAGCGTCACGTTGGCAAAGAACTGCAAGTCCGAAGGCTGTATGATACTATCTGTACGGTCCAGTCTATACAGCGCTGTTACCACGCCTCCAAGACCCACACTGGCCTCTTGCGAGTAAAACGGAAACACAACAAACGATAGGTCAATAGGACGTTCGTGAGTCTTATCTTTATTGCCTTTGAATAGTTGGTTGAAAAACTTCTTGAAGATATTATCTTTCTTCGGCTCTTCTACTGTTATTATACTATCGTTATGCTCAATTGGAGTTACAAGAGTATCCACCTCAATCCCTTGATTGATTGATATTGTATTTGTTGGTATAAGGGTTGATATGCTATCTTGCGAATAACATCGTAAGATACTTATCACGATTAAGATGAGTATATTGCAAAATCTTTTATTTCTCATGGCTACTTGTAAATTGTTACTATGGCCTATTTGTTTCTAACATATAACAATTTAAGTTTTGCAAAGTTAGCATTTATATTCAATTTCGTGCACTATTTTTTCATAAATATCATATATGTGATACAATTTGCACTATTTGTCAAGTGGTTAAAAACATGCTATCGCAATTTATTTACTTCTCGCACCACTTACTTTGTGCCTGTAATAAACTATAATATAAATATTTATGAATACTATTGATTATCGAACATTTACTCGCTCCAAACTCATGCCGTACGATGCCGAAAAATCGCACTCCTCGGCTCACGAATTTCACAGGCACGATATCAATATCCTCAACGAAGCTTGTGATGCTTGGGAATCTATTGCCGACTTTCGTAAGCAGCGTGCTCGCAGTCGCGATTACACCTTTGGCAAGCAATGGGGCGATCCTATTTTATTGCCCGATGGTAGGGCTATAACTGAAGAGCAGTATCTAAGAGAACAGGGTAAGATTCCGCTCAAAAACAACATGATACGACAGCTTATCAAGAGTGTTCTGGGACAATTTCGCGCTGCCCAGACCGAGCCTGTTTGCATTGCTCGTGATAGAAATGAGCAATCCTTGGGCGAACTTATGACTACTGTCATGCAGTATGTATATCAGCACAATCGACTCTATGAACTCGATAGTCGCACGCTCGAGGAGTTTCTTATTTCGGGCTCCTGTTTTCACAAAATAGGTTATGGATCGCGTCGCGGCAAGACCGATGTTTGGGTGCACTCTATATCGCCTTCTCGCATCTTCTTCAATAACATGGAGGATAGTCGTCTTTGGGATTGTACTCTTATTGGCGAACTTCATGATATGACTCTTGCCGATCTGCTTGCTCGATTTGCTCGTGGCGATGAAAGAAAGATGCAACAACTGCGCGAGATTTATGGCAATGTTACAGAAGAACATATTTGCCACTCCCTCGATACACTCTCTTCACGCACGCACGATTTGCTCGACTTTTATATTCCATCGTCACCCGATCGTTGTCGCGTTATTGAGGTTTGGAAAATGACTCATTGCCAGCGTCTGCGCTGTCATGACACATTGTCGGGACAATACTATAAGGTCGATGCTTCCATGAGCACACACATCGATAGCCTGAATAAGCAACGTATCGAGCAAGCTGCATCGCAGGGGGTCGAAGCAAACAATGTACCGCTTATTGAGACCGAGTGGTTCTTAGACCCCATTTGGTACTACCGATTTTTCACTCCGTTGGGCGATGTGCTCGATGAGGGCGAGAGTCCCTATTGGCATGGTGAACATCCTTATTCTATGCGTTTATACCCACTATTCGATGGCGAAATTCATTCATTTGTTGAGGATGTTATCGACCAGCAACGATACATCAACCGTCTCATTACAATGATCGATTTTATCATGGGTAGCAGCGCCAAGGGTGTCTTGCTTTTTCCCGAAGATCAAATCCCCGATGGAATGACGATTGACGACATTGCTACTGAGTGGACTCGTTACAATGGTATCATTCTCTTCCGACCCAAGCCCGGATGCCCCATGCCTCAACAGGTGTCGGTCAATGCTACTAATGTTGGGGCATACGACCTGCTATCTTTGCAGATGCGATTGCTCGAAGATATATCGGGTGTACACAGTGCCATGCAAGGAAAAAACGTCTCTGCAGGCACTCCATCTTCGCTCTATGCCCAGCAAGTACAATATTCGGCAAACAATCTGCTCGATATCTTCGAGTCGTTCAAGACTTTTCGTGAGGAGCGCGATACCAAGATTCTCAAGACGATACAGCAGTTCTATTCCGACAATCGTTACTCGCTTATTGCAGGTGAGGGTGGGGGTATGATGACCGATACTACACCCGACAAGGTGCGCAATACCGAGTTCGATCTTACTATTACCGAGTCGGCTGTTGCTCCGGCATTCCGTCAGTCGTCCAACGACTTTTTGCTGTCTCTCTTTCAATCAGGGCATATTTCATTATCTACTCTGCTCGAAACAGGTGCCTTCCCTTTTGCCGACAAACTCATGCAACACATCAATGTCGAGCAGCAGCAACAGTTGCAACAGATGGCTGCCATGATGACACAAACTCAACAGCCCGAAACCACAGAACCGAACCCCGAAACGGCTGAGCATCAACCCTCAACAACCTCTTTTACATAGGCCTTGTTACCTCTCTTTATGCGGTGTATGCATGATGCTATACACCGCATTTATTTTTATATCTGCCTATTGCATATTTAATAATTTCTAAAATCCTCTCACTATCAAAAAAAATAGTGTAAATTTGTTCTCTGTAAACCATTTATAATAAACATCCTTTATGAAACATCTTTTCATATCTCTTTCTCTTTTAGTGGCAACGTCTCTGACCGCCCTGGCCACTACCACCGATTCTATCGCATATCACAACCAATCAGCCGATACAGCTGCTATAACCAAGATATTAGATGCGACTCGCAAAGCGGCCATCGAAAGCCCTGCCGACCGTCTTGTATTTGTGGCGCGACAATTAATGAGTGCCCCGTATAAGTCGGCTACACTTGAGGGCGATACCGAGTTGCTACGTATCAACATGTCGGCTTTCGATTGTACTACTTTAGTCGAGACGGCTATTGCTTTAACTCAAACAGCTGCTGTCGATACAGCTTCGTTTGACGAGTTTGCTACCAATTTGCGCAACATTCGCTATCGTGGTGGTGTTATTGATGGATATGCATCACGACTTCACTATGTGAGCGATTGGATTGCCGATAATACCGAGCGTGGCAATTTTGCCGAGGTTACTGATCAATGCCCCTTTGCCAAGCGCGA
>CAJGDT010000062.1 GCA_904502265.1 uncultured Barnesiella sp.
TGCGCTCATCTTCCCCGACTTCGAGAAAGGCAAACAAGATGGTCTTGATGCCGAAGCTGTGAAACAAATCGTTATCGACAATCGTAACGAACTTAACAAGCAACTTCCAGCCTACTCACGTATTGTTAAAATCGAGCTCCGCAACGAAGAGTTTGAGAAAACACCCAAGCGTAGCATCCGCCGATTTATGTACAAATAATCGACTATCACACACACAACTCTATACCGAAAAAGACATACTCATCTGGGTATGTCTTTTTTATTGTCATTGCACAAACAAAACTCGCTGTGCAAATGGAAAATTTTTACTAATTTTGCGCGATTAAACAGGAGGTATCATGGAATTGCTCAAACAGCGTATATTGCGCGATGGAAAATGCCCTTCGGAGGGAGTATTGAAGGTCGATAATTTTATCAACCACCAACTTGATGCACAGTTACTTATGATGATTGGCGTCGAATTTGCCCGACGCTTTGCCTACTCACGCGCTACGAAGATACTCACCATCGAGGCCAGTGGTATTGCTCCTGCCGTGATGACCGGCTATTGCATGGGTATTCCTGTAATATTTGCCAAAAAGACGCGACCTTGCACAATGGACAACGTATTGCAAAGCCAAGTACACTCATTCACAAAAGATATTAACTACAATATCGTTGTAAATAGCGAGTACATCAAGCCTAACGATCGCATATTGTGCATTGATGACTTTCTTGCGTATGGCAGTGCTGCCGAGTCGCTTATTGACATAGTAACCCAATCGGGAGCCACATTGGTAGGCATGGGATTTGTCATTGAAAAGAGTTTTCAAGAGGGCGGAAAAAAACTCCGCGACAAGGGTATTCACGTCGAGGCACTTGCCCGCATTGAAGAGCTAACCAATGAGCATATAAAATTTTGCGATTGAAAACGTATATTAATAAAACACAAAATAAAGTATCACAACAAGTTGGATAGGTTGTTTTACCCTATCTTTGTATAATTGGCCAAAGAGTTTGTAGGAAAGAATTGGCTTTAGATAATTCTCCTTCAAAACACAAGCCACCAATACAGTACGATGAAGTGTAGAATATTGGTCATATTACTTGCCTTTATGAGTCTTTTAGTTCAGATGCAGGCACAAGTTTCTATTAAGCCCAATATGGCTGTAGACAAAAATGTGAAGGCATCATCGACCAAGAAAGACTCTGTACCACAGCCCGAGCCTACAGCTTGGCGCGACATACTGCCTTTGGGAGAGCGATACCGCGTTCCCTTAGACACCCTATTACACAATTTCTACCGTACCGATTTGGCCAATGCCTACTCACTTTCTTATGCCACAACGGGCAACTTAGGCTCACCCAGCTACAATAACATATATTTTGAGCGACCCGAGGAAAGTCTATTCTTTTTCAAAGAGCCCTTCCATCATTGGATGCGCGACCCGAAGAACTTCGAGTGGTACAACACACGCCTGCCTTTTACTCAAATCTCATATCACACATCGGGTACAGGCGAAACAAGTCAAGACAACCTTGCAGCCACATTCTCGGCCAATGTAAATAAACAGATACAAGTAGGTGGCGGTGTCAATTATGTATCGGGCAAAGGCCAATACAACCACCAAGCCGACCAAGAATTTTCATACCGATTCTTCACAAGTTATATAGGCGAACGATACCAAATACAAGCTGCATTCAACCACTACAATTATGTAGCAGCAGAGAATGGAGGTATTACCAATGACGACTTCATTCTCGACCCGGCATCGGTGCAAGGTGGCGACACAAAGGTTGACGGCCGAACTATCCCCACCAATCTATCTCAAGCATTTACGCACCTTATAGGTCACGACTTGTATCTTACGCATCGGTACAACCTTGGCTACTACAAGGATGTAAAAGAGAACGAAGAGGATACGGTAGTGATTGAGCAGTTTGTACCCGTATCAAGCATTGTACACACACTCACCTATGAAGGTGCTTCACACCGCTTTGTCAACAAATCGGCACAAGAGGATTTAAAGTTCTTTGAACACACATACCTTTCGGCCAATGGTACCAATGAACTATCAAGCTATTGGGCTGTAGCCAATACCGTAGGCATCACCATTCACGAAGGACTAAGCAAATATTTCCCCATGGGATTGGGAGCATATGCTACCTATGAAATACGAGGATATGATCAAATCATTGACACTATAGCGCCCGGTACACAGGCTGCTGCAACATTGACTCCTCACCCCGACTATCATATTGCCGCACACACCACACAGCATGCTTTGTGGGTAGGAGGACAATTGTGGAAACGACAAGGCTCGTGGCTTACCTACGAGGCAAATGCACGCGTTGGATTGGTAGATGCCGTATTAGGTGACCTTGATATTACCGGAAAAGTGGGCACTAAAATACCTGTGTGGAACGACACACTGAGCATTCAAGGTAATGTATTGTTCAAGAACACAACCCCCTCGCTTCTTTACAAACAATACGTATCGAATCACTTTATTTGGGACAATGACTTTGGCAAAATTCGCCGTCTACGCATTGGTGGCGAAATATCATTCCCCAAGACCGGCACTCACATCCAAGCCGGATTTGAGAACCTACAAAATTTCATTTACTTCGACAAGAACTGTATGCCCCAACAAGAGAGTGGCAATATACAAATAGTAAGTGCTACTATCAAACAAAACTTCAAGTTAAGTATATTCCACCTTGACCTCGAAGGCACATATCAGCTCTCATCCAACCAGCAAGTACTGCCACTGCCCACATTCAGTGCATACGGCAACTTCTACCTACTCTTCCCCATAGCTAAAGTGTTACACTTGCAAATAGGAGTAGATTGCAATTGGTACTCAGCCTTTAAAGCTCCGGCATATCAACCGGCTCTCATATCACGATATAACCAAGATGAAATAGAAATAGGCAACTATCCGTTTATGAACGCATACGTCAACGCCAAGCTCAAGAAAGCTCGCTTTTACATCATGTACTCACACATGAACCAAGGATGGCTGGGAGGAAACAACTATTTTTCAATCCCCCACTATCCTCTCAACCCTGCGATGTTACAATTGGGAGTGTCGGTAGACTTTGCAAACTAAACCACAGCGCATGAAAGAAAGAGGCAAAAAGTGGTTGTTGCTTATCGCTGCATTATTGATTGTCATAGGCCTGCCACTCACCATAACACGCACCAATCATAATTCTCCTTGCGACTATCCCGAGATAGTAGCGCGAGGAGTACTACGTGTAGGTATGATCCATTCGCCCCTATCATACAACATCGTGGATGATAGCATCAGTGGCTATGACTACGAGTTACTACAGGTGTTGAGTCGTTACTCGGGATTGGAAATAAAGATTGACTCTGTGTCGAGCCTCTCAAACAGCATGCACCAACTTGATAAGCGCAACTATGACATAATAGTATACCCCATACCCGTCACATGCAATCTCAAAGAAAAATATCTTTTCAGTAATCCCACATCACTCAACAAACAGGTGCTCGTACAACGCATCGACTCGACCAATAGCATTACCGTACGCAATCAACTCGATTTGCACGGATGCACCTTGCACATTACACAAGACGACCCGTCACGTCTATACATCGAAAACCTTGCGCAAGAATCGGGTAATACAATATACATCTGCGAAAAGCACAATCATGACATAGAGCAACTCATCGAAGAGGTATCTTATGGGAAAATAGACTTCGCTGTATGTGACAAAGCAAATGCCACACTCTTGGCAACTCAATACAACAATATAAACCATGATATAGATATCAGCCTTACTCAATTTATGTCGTGGATGATGAGACAAGAAAGTTCCATCCTTTGCGATAGCATAAATCATTGGTTGATGGATATACAACAAACCAACGAGTTTCGCGAACTGTACACCCGATATTTTGGAGCTAAAAGTTACAACAAGCAACAACGTATCAATCGTGTGTTATACACGCAACTACAAGATAGCACTAAAATAGAGGTTAAAGAATAGAGCTATGAGAGGGTATATAGAACACGAAGGAACTATCGTTGAGCAAATTGCCGGCGAAAAGTATATGGTGAAGATTGTACAGCAATCGGCTTGTGCTACATGCAAAGCAGCTACTTTATGCACTGTTGCCGAAAGCAAAGAGAAGTGTATAGAAGCCATTGCGAGCGATACAAACCTCTCCATTGGCGACCAAGTAGTAATATATGGTCGCACTACATTGGGGTATAAAGCTCTTATCCTGGCGGTAATAATACCTCTCGCTATTGCACTGATAACCCTACTGGTAACAAACCACTACATAGGAAACGAAGCCATAACCGGAATATCGACACTTGCTATTCTCGTGCCTTATTACGGCTTACTATGGCTCTTACGAAACAAGATAAAACGAATGTTTGTATTTTATATTAAACACAAAATATAACACAGAGTATTAAAACAAAGATATGAATATCATTACCATTTCAATCATTTCACTTGCCGCAATAGGCGCTATTGCTGCAATGATACTCTACATCATTGCACAACGCTTTAAGGTCGATGAAGACCCCCGTATAGATGAAGTTGAAAAGGCACTTCCCGGAGCCAATTGTGGAGGATGTGGCAAAGCCGGATGTCGCAACTTTGCCGAGTCGTGTGTTAAAGCCGACTCACTCGAAGGCATGTTATGCCCCGTAGGTGGCAACGAAGTCATGAAACGTATTGCCAACATCTTAGGCAAAGAGGCTCATGAAGCCGAGTCGCGTGTCGCCGTAGTGCGTTGCAATGGTTCGTGCCAACACCGCCCTCAAACAAACATTTACGAAGGTGCACACAATTGTGCCATTACGCATAACCTCTATGCGGGTAGTACAGGTTGTGCCTACGGTTGCTTGGGTTGTGGCGACTGTGTATCGGTGTGTAGCTTGGGAGCAATCTCAATCGACCCCGACACTCACCTCCCGGTCGTAGATATAGATATATGTGGTGGTTGCGGAGCTTGCTCACGAGCATGTCCTCGTAACATCATCGAGGTGCGCAAGAAAGGCCCGAAGGGTCGTGGCGTATACGTTGCATGTATGAACAAAGAGAAGGGTGGTGTAGCACGTAATGCTTGCGAAGTGGCTTGTATAGGTTGTAGTAAGTGCGCCAAGGAGTGTAAGTTTGAAGCTATCACCATCGCCAACAACCTCTCATATATCGACAGCGACAAATGTAAGATGTGCCGCAAGTGCGTTGATGTGTGTCCTACAGGCGCTATCCTTGCCGTAAACTTTCCTCCTAAAAAAGTAGTTGAACCCATAGCTAAAGCCGAGGAAACAACCCCAACGGAGAATAAATAAGAGAATTATTGAATATGAAGACATTCAGAATAGGTGGAGTTCATCCCCGCGAAAACAAAATAACCGCCACACAACCTATTACAGTAGCACCTCTACCCCAACAGGTTGTGATACAGCTTGCGCAGCACATAGGTGCCCCCGCACAATGTGTTGTAGCGAAAGGCGATACCGTAAAGGTTGGCACATTATTGGCAAAGGCCAATGGCTTTGTATCGGCCAACATACACTCGCCTGTATCGGGTACAGTAACCAAGATAGAGACTGTAGCTGACGGATCGGGCTATCAGAAACCCGCTATATATATTAATGTGGAAGGCGACGAGTGGGAAGATTGTATCGACCGTAGTGAGACACTCATCAAAGAGTGCAACCTCGATGCCCAAGCCATCATTGACAAGATAGACCAAATGGGTATTGTGGGAATAGGTGGCGCAACATTCCCTACCAAGGTAAAACTCATGCCTCCCCCCAACATGAAGCCCGAAGTGCTTATCATCAATGCGGTTGAATGCGAGCCATATCTCACCAACGACCACGCTTTGATGTTAGCAAAAGCCGATGAAATCATTGTGGGTATTGAGATACTTATGAAAGCTATCAATGTCAACCACACATATATAGGCATTGAAGCCAATAAACCCGACGCCATAGAGTTGTTTAAACAAAAAACTCAAACACGCAAAGATATCGAGGTAGTACGTTTGCAATGTCGTTATCCGCAAGGTGGCGAAAAGCAGCTCATCGATGCTGTGATAGGTCGTCAGGTAGCAAGTGGCGCACTCCCCGTTTCGACAGGTGCGATTGTTCAGAATGTAGCTACAGCATACGCTGTATATGAGGCTGTACAAAAGAACAAACCTCTCATTGAACGCGTCGTAACTGTAACCGGCAAGTCACTCTCACGTCCCGGCAATTACTTAGCACGTATGGGTATGCCCATATCGCAATTGATAGAAGTAGCCGGAGGCATGCCCGAAGATACCGGCAAGATAGTACTCGGAGGCCCTATGATGGGTCGTGCAACAGCCAATGTCGACACACCCACCGGTAAGGGTACATCGGGCATACTCGTTATCCCCGATAGCGAAGCACACCGTCACGAACCAACACCTTGTATCCGTTGTGCTAAGTGTGTAGCTGCATGCCCTATGGGACTTGAACCCTATCTCTTGTCAAAGGCTGTAGCTATTGGCAACCTGGAAATAGCCGAAGAGAGAAACATTTATGACTGCATCGAATGTGGATGTTGCTCATTTTCATGTCCTGCACACCGTCCCTTGCTCGACTACATACGCCAAGGAAAAGGCAAAGTTATGGCCATTATGCGTGCTCGCGCGACCGAAAAGAAATAACCAATATAATACAACACTATACTATATAGAGAGAATATGAACAAATTAGTCGTTTCGCCATCACCTCACGCACACAGCGGACTATCTACAGCCCAATGTATGTATGGAGTTCTGATAGCACTTATACCAGCATTTCTTGTATCGATATACTTCTTTGGTGTCGATGCTCTGTTGGTTACTGCCACAGCTGTGGCCTCTTGCCTCTTATTTGAGTTTTTAATTCAGAAATATCTACTCAAGAAAACACCCACCCTGAGCGATGGCACGGCTATCCTCACCGGTGTACTATTGGCATTCAACCTACCCGCCAACATACCCTTATGGATAGTAGTAATAGGTGCGCTCTTTGCCATTGGTATCGGAAAGATGGCCTTTGGCGGATTGGGTAACAACATTTTCAACCCCGCCCTCGCCGGCCGCATCTTCTTGCTCATTTCATTCCCTCAGCAAATGACAACATGGCCCACACCCTCGCCCTGGGGTGCTGGTATCGATGCCGTTACCGGACCTACCACACTCAACATCCTCAAACGAGGCAACATCGAGGAGATTGCCAATATCGATGTCATCAATGCCCTTATCGGTAATAATGGTGGTAGCTTTGGTGAGGTAAGCGCCATAGCCCTTATTATAGGCTTCATCTATCTCTTGTGGCGCAAAATCATATCATGGCATATACCGGTATCTATCATCCTCACCGTATTCCTATTCTCATTTGCAGTAACCGCGAGTGAAGGTATCGAATATGCCATCATCTTTGGCGAGCTACAAATTTTCTCGGGAGGTTTGCTACTGGGAGCTATCTTCATGGCTACCGATTATGTAACATCACCCATGACACAAGGAGGCATGATCTTATATGGCGTGCTCATTGGTATCATCACCGTAGTCATACGTCTATGGGGTGCATATCCCGAGGGTATGTCATTTGCCATCTTCATCATGAACGGTGCTACACCACTCATTAACAAGTACATGAAACCTAAACGATTTGGGGAGGTAGTGAAACATGGCTAAGATAGAATCGAACATGCTCAATATGGTTGTAGTACTTACAATCATCACAGCCGCCGTAGGAGCTATTTTGGGCGGTGTATATAAACTTACTGAAGAACCCATTGCACAAGCCAATGCACGTGCACAAGAGGAAGCTATACGAGTAGTTGCACCCGACTTCGACAACAATCCTATTGCCGAAAGCGACACAATTGATAGCAACGGACAAAAATTCATTGTATATCCGGCATCAAAAGGAGGCACACCCGTAGGTGCGGCAGTGAAGTCTACAAGTCGCAATGGATTTAACGGTGAAATTGTTATCATTGTTGGCTTTGAACAAGACGGCACCATCCGCCAATACCAGGTTTTGAGTCACGGAGAGACACCGGGCTTGGGAGCTAAAATGGACGAGTGGTTTCGTACAGACAAAAATAAGCAAAGCATCTTGGGCAAACATCCGGCACACACCAACCTTACCGTATCGAAAGATGGTGGCGACATCGATGCCATTACAGCTTCGACCATCACCTCTCGAGCATTCCTTGAGGCTGTAAGCAATGCGTACATGGCCTTTATGGATAAACCCATTGATGTCATGTCAGGCAGTTCGACCCACACACCAAACGATACAATCATACAACCCCAAAACGGAGAGGAGGTAATACAATGAACAAACTCAAAATAATCCTCAACGGTATTATTACCGAAAATCCCACATTTGTGCTATTGCTGGGTATGTGTCCCACTCTGGGTACAACTTCATCAGCTATCAATGGCATGAGCATGGGACTTGCCACCATGTTTGTACTCATGTGTAGCAACGTTGTTATATCGTGTGTCAAGGATTTCATACCCGACAAGGTGCGTATACCCTCGTTTGTAGTTATCATTGCCACCTTTGTAACTGTGTTGCAACTTTGCATGCAGGCCTATCTACCATCTTTGTACCAAAGCCTGGGTCTATTCATCCCCCTCATCGTGGTAAACTGTATCATTTTGGGTCGAGCCGAGGCATTTGCCGCCAAGAACAACCCCTTCGACTCATTGCTCGACGGCATAGGCATAGGTCTTGGCTTCACGTTTGCCCTCACTCTGTTGGGAGCATGTCGCGAATTGTTGGGAACAGGCCGCATTTTCAACCTCACAATTTTCCCCGAAGAGTATGGAGCATTAGCCTTTGTGTTAGCCCCCGGAGCA
>CAJGDT010000063.1 GCA_904502265.1 uncultured Barnesiella sp.
AAAAAATGAAAAAGTTATCAATGTTTGTATTAGCCCTTATTGCAGGTGTATTGACATCTGTAGCTCAATGGGGTAATAATGCAGGAGAAAGTGTTGCTATTTACACCGGTGAATCAAACGAAGTTGAGATGGCTATAGCGCCTAATGGCAATACTTGGGTGTATCTCCAAGCACCTACCAATGATGGAAAGGGTACACTTGGCGTTTATTTGCAATTGTTGGACTCGGCCGGTAACAAGCTTTTCGGCGAGCAACCTCTTTTGATTTCGGCTCATCCCACTCGTTCATGGACTACTTGCAACACATACTTGTTTGTTGACCGCGATGGTAATGCTATTGTGGCAGTACACGACATTCGTAATGCTCCCGAGACACAATACCTCAGCTATCACATCTATAAAATTTCTCAAAAAGGTGAATACCTTTGGGGTGAAGATGGTTTAGCTCTCGAAGGTAAAGAGGCATTCCCTATGAACAGCCACATGTCAATGGCTCAAATGGATGACAATAGCTATGTGTTCACATGGAATTCGCTCAAGGACAACAATAACCTTTATGAGGTAAAAATGCAACGCATCACCCCCGAAGGTGAGTTCTTGTGGAACATTGAAGACGTAATTCTTACCGACCCCGAAAACAAGATTAGCTATACATGGCCTACAGTGGTAGATGCCGGTATGAATCAAGCAATCATTATCTACTTCCGAGGCAGTAGCTATGATATGTATGCTCGCAAGATCGACTTCGATGGTTCAAGTGCATGGACCGAGGATACCCGTTTGTATCGCTCAGGTTGGCCCGGCAGTATGCCCGCTTGGAGCTTGATAAACGTAGAGCCCTCAGGCGACGGTGGTGCCTTGGTTGCATGGAACGACGACCGCTACCTTACCGGTATGGCAACATACATGACCTATGTGAAAGGTAACGGCGAAATCGGTTTTGCTGCAGGCGTTGATGGTCAACGACTCAGTTACGGCGACTACTTGGGTACCGAACCTGTTTGTAAGTACGACCCCCACACCGATTCTTTCTTGGCTGTATGGCGTGAGGCTTATTCGGCTGTAATGTTCCGCACAATGGCACAACGCTTGTCGAAAGACGGTGAGTTGCTTTGGGGCGAAGAGGGTATCGAATTGCATCCCTTCAGCAACCACCAATATGGTTACTACTCGATACAAACAGCTCCTAATGGCGAAGCTGCATTCTTCTACATGCACAACCAAACAACCTTTAGCAATACCGACGCCGGTGTTACACTCGTAAACACTGCCGATCCTACGTTGCGTAGAGATTTTGTCTTTACCGATACTGTAAATGTTAGCGAGAAAGCCAATCTTTTCTCATCAAGCTTGCACAACAACTCATACTGGACTGTATTGTGGGAGGACGCTTATATCGGTGATGGAGCTTCTATTCAAGTACATCGCGTCAATACAGACTTGACCCTTGGTAGCCGCACAGATGGTGCTGTTGAGGCTGTTAAGAACAATAATACAACATTCTCGGTTGTAGCCGATATGGTACAAGGCAACACATTGTTTGCTGTAAACACTCTTGTTGCTACACAAGCTACACTTGCTATCTACGACATGCGTGGTGCGCTCGTGGCAACACCTTTCGAAGGTATGATTGATGCCGGCAAGCAATATATCGAGTGGAATGCCAACGTTCCCGCCGGTGTATATGTAGCTACTCTCACTACCGAAAATGGTGTAGAAACTGCAAAAATATTAGTAAAATAATGCATAATCACCTCGAAGATTAAACAGCTACAAATAGAAATTGGGAAAAGTGTAATTTTGGCCGAAAAAAAATCAGAAAATTATATCTATTTCTCGATTTTAATACTAAATTTGTAGCTGTTTAATCCGAAGGGATTTATCTGACCTGAAAAAACAAACAATAATAATAATATTAACCTTAATTAAAAGCTTATGAAAAAGCTATTTTTACTTTTTACACTCTTGTGTGCAACAGTAGCGTTGCAAGCACAAGTAATCTCGGGCTATAAAGTACAAGCCACTCAAGGAACCTACACCGCTATTACCGGTGGTACTGTAATGGATACTACAGGTATGGCTGATGATATGCTCGAGAAAGTATGGTTCCCCGACAGTATTTCAAGTGAAGTTACTAAGAAAGCCGGTTTCCCCATCGGTTTTGACTTTGAGTACAATGACATTATCTGTAACCAATTCGTAATTGGTACACATGGTTATATCGTATTGGGTCGCGACGAAATCCAACTCGATGCTACACACGGCAAGTGGGTATTTATCCGCGAAGACGATGCTGACAATGCATTGGGTGTTGTTGTTAATGCAGACGTTCAAAAAAGAGAGAACACTGAAGTTAGCTACAAGCTCGAAGGTGAAGCTCCTAACCGCACACTCGTTGTTCAATATGACAACTTGGGTATATTGATGGGTTGGAATGACGAAGATCTTATCTCGGCTGACTTCCAAATCCGTCTCCACGAGACTACCAATACAATCGATTTCGTAATTGGTGAAGCTATTGGTACATCTACCAAAACAAAGAGCTTCCGTATAGGTTTGCGTGGTTGCTACGAAGATATTTGCTCTCTTGATGAGGGTGAAGAAGATGGTATGCTCAACTTCGTTGGTAAGCCTGGTGACCAAAACGTTACTTTCGGTGTAGATGGTTTCGTTAATGGTGCTACATTTACATTTACACCTCCCGCAGACTGTGTTACTCCCGTTGAAGTAGCTTCTAACATTGCTCTCGATGCTACTACATTGGAGATTTTCGGTAAGTTTACTAAAACTACCGACGCTGACAAATACCTCATTATGCTTACTGAAGGTGCTTGCGCTGACGCTCCCCAAAATGGTAAAATGTACCAACCTCTCGATTCTATCGGTAACTCTATCGTTATGACTTTCGACGCTGAGGATACTATTACTATGCCCTGGCAAATCAAGTTGAAAGCTTCTACAGAATACGAAGTAAGCATCTATCCCGCCAACACTTACTGCTCAGGTGGTCCTCTCTATGGTACTGTAACTAAGGGTAAAGTTAGCTCTAAGCCCGGTATCCCCGTTTCTGTAGACATTACAAGCACAACTCTCAACAGCCTTACTTTGGACGTTGTTGCCAACGAAACTAATAATGTAATGGTATTGCTTACTGACTCAGTTCGCACTAACCGTCCTTACGCCAACGTTCGTGAGTTTGGTAATCCTAAGGGTGAACTCAAAGTAGGTGACCTCGTTGATGGCCTTGGTCGCGTTGTTTACATGGGTCCCACTGCTCAAAATGTATTGGTTGAAGGTCTCGAATCATCAACTGCTTACTATGTACGCGCTATCAGCTACGATGCTAACTATAACTACTCTACTGAAGTTGTAGAAGACCTCGACGCTACTGTAAATACACTCCCCTGGTGTCCTTATCTTGCCAATGAAGATCGCAATGCTGTTCCCGCAGGTTGGACTGCCGGTGGCCAAGAAAACTTCTTTGTAAATGAGTCTGATAGAGGTTATGGTATTGACGAGTGGAACGTGCTCTGTAACACAAGCCAAAACGCTGTGGACGGTGCATTGAATACATTGTCATTCGGTCGCTTCTTCGTGAACCAACGCGATGCTGCTTTCACATTCAAATACAACATGCACATCTGGCAACGTTTCGGTGGTAACCAAATGTACGCTGACTGGGCTGAAAAAGATACTTTGGCAGTACAAGTACGTCGCGATGGTGGCGAGTTTGAGAACAAAGTGGTTATCCTTGCTACAAACAACGTGAAACCCGACTCAGTAACTCAATTTATCCCCGTTGAACTCGACCTTACTGAATATGTAAACGAGACAGTTGAAATCCGTATTTACTGGAAAACTTTCTCAAGCTCACAAATTCGTGGTCGTATCCAAGAGTTGAAGGCCGACGGTCGTCCTATCCCCGTTATCCCCGTTGCTTCTGTAAGCGAAATTACTTGGAACAGCGCATTGGTAACATGGCGTGGTGAGCAAGAGACATTCGAGTTCGCTTATGCTAAGACCGGTGAAGAGTTTGCTACTCAAATCGTAAATGAAAAACAAGTAGCTCTTACTGACCTTACTCACCTCACTGAATACCAAGTGAAAGTACGTGGTATCGTTGCCGAAGGTGATACTACTGAATGGGGTGAAGTTGTAACATTCACAACTGCCGATCTTCCCGCATGTCCCGTACCCGACGGTCTTGTACACACTGATACTGACGACTATGGTGACAAACTTACTTGGAACCTCAATGAAGAGCACCTCTCTTGGGATCTCCGCTACCGTCTTGGCTCAAGCACAACTTGGATCGACGTTGAAGATCTCGAAACTAACGAGTATGTTCTCCACGAACTCGAGGCTGGTGCAGCTTATGTATGGCGTGTTCGCGCTCATTGCGACATGGATCGCGTAAGTCAATATGCTTCACAAGAGACATTCAATGCTAATATGTACTCTGCAGTAAGTGCTGCTACAGCTGATCGCTTCAGAGTAGCTGCTTACAATGGTGGTGTTACTGTATACAACTCAGGTGTATATGTAGAGAGTGTTGCATTGCTCGATATGCAAGGTCGCGTATTGGGTTACTACGAAGTAAATGCTTGTGATAACATCACAGTGCCCACCAACATGAATGGTGTTGCTCTCGTAGTGGTTAAGACACTTGACAATCAATTCGCTTACAAGGTAAATGTAAGATAAATTTTTTCATGGAGTAAAGTTTAAGGGTATTTAATACCAGACCGGCAGGATGCGTGAGCACCCTGCCGGTTTTTTTATTATTCGGGTTTATACCACAAAAAAAGAATAGCAGATCGGGCGGATTTGCTATTCTATTAAGCGAAATATATCTGTTAAGGATTTCTTGGTTACTCGTCGCGGATAGCGTCTTGGGCAAGCAACTTGTGGCCTATGCGGCAGTAAAGGCACTTCTTTTGTTGGCAATACTCGTTGTAGAGTTGTATGACAGCCTGGCTGTCGAGTGCCGACTTGGCCTCGATACCTATAGCTGCAAAACGTCGCACGATGCTGTTTTGCTCGGGTCGCAACGATTCCCATATCCATTGTGCACGGTCGATGTAGCCGTCTTCGCCCAAGTATATGCCGTAGGCGTAGAGTAGGGGTGCTACGGTGTTGATGAGAATAATATCAATGGCCGGTATGCCCAATACTGATGTTGATGCCGGAGATGTAGCGTCGAAGGTGTAGTGGGTGTCCCAGTAGCCGGTCAGCTCCACCTGAAAGAGTGTGCGCATGGCCTCGATGCTGTCGGCTTGGCACAAGCGGGCAAAGAGCGAGAAACCTCCGTGGATGTATTGCGCAAGCATTGCCAGGCGCCGGTGAGGAAAATTTTGCGGACGTAGTCTGAAGAATTTCCATGCCTCAGTGGGCAAGGGTGTAAGACCGAACTTGTTCTGCAAGAATGTATATTCGCTTGCCAGTCGGGTATAGTATGGGTCATCATCGCGCTTATCGGTTAACAGTCCGGCTTGGCCCAGGAGGAAAGCCTCTATCTGCATGATGCTGTCGGCATGTTTTTGCAGGAACGACAGTGGCAGACTGCGAGCAAGCCTCTCAAAAGCATCGCTGTTGATACCGAAGCCCATGTTGCGCGATAGTGTCACGTAGCACACCTCCTCCCAGTTGCCTTTGTAGAGGTCGAGCCAGGTAGCTATGCGCTCGCTCTTGGCTTGCAGGCGCTCCAAGGCAAGACTATTTACCCAGTCGGTAATCAAGAAGGGGTCAATGCTTGGTATGCGCTCGCCACACGATAGTTGCGGAGCATTGTCTACAAGTTTGCTGAAGTCGCCTCGCAACGTAGGTGCTGCCCGCATCACGAGTTGAGGTATTACCTCGCCATTCGACCGTTTTACGCTTGCATCATCCAATTCAACGATGTGCAGAATTACCGAGTCGTAGGCCTTGTCGGTGTGGTGGTTGTGGCGTTTCCAGTCGGAGGCACGGTAGTGAATTTCGATATTGCCCACCCACATGCAACCATCTATGCGCACCTTGGCATTGAAGAAGTCGGGTCCGGCATCATTGTTGAGCCGTCCGGCGTCAATCACCTGCACACGTCGCCCATCGGTAGTGACGAGGTGCGTGGTGTCGAGCAGTTGATGCTGCCATATATATTGCATGAGTTTTTCCATAAAAGAAGTATGAAGAATGAATGCTAAGCAAAAATTAACTTAGTTTTTTACAATATTGGATGCAGTTGGGAATAAAAACTCAAGTAGACTTGTTTTTTCTTCTTATATTTGCAAATTAAACTATCTTTCTTGAAAAAACGGCAATAAGAACCGAAAAATGTGAATGCGAAAATGAAAATAGCGCTTATAGGATACGGCAAGATGGGGCATGTGATAGAAGAAATCGCTATAGCCCGCGGACACGAGGTGGTGTGTCGCATTGATGTCGATAATCAAGAAGACTTTGCATCGCCGGCGTTTGCCTCGGCCGATGTGGCTATCGAATTTACCACCCCTGCTACTGCAGTCGACAACTACAAGCGTGCCTTTGCCGCAGGTGTGCCGGTTGTGTCGGGAACGACAGGTTGGTTGGAGCGTATGCCCGAGATAAAAGCTGCTTGCGAAGATGGTGCGACCTTCTTTTATGCCTCAAACTTCAGTTTGGGAGTCAATGTGTTCTTTGCCGTAAACCGCTGGTTGGCCGGCGTGATGAATCACTTTGATGACTATAATGTAAGCCTCGAAGAGATACACCATATACACAAGCTCGACCATCCGAGTGGTACGGCTATTACCCTGGCCGATGGTATTATTGATAACATCGACCGCCTATCGTCGTGGAGCGAAACATTGCAAGCCGATGATATACTACCCATAACTGCCGCTCGTGAGGGTGAAGTCCCCGGTACACACATTGTGCGTTATGACTCGGAGGTGGATACAATAACCATTGAGCACCGTGCTAAGAGTCGCCGAGGATTTGCCTTGGGTGCTGTCGTTGCAGCGGAGTTTACCGTAGGCAAAAAAGGCTTCTTGACAATGAGCGATATGCTCTCATTTATGAAATAAGAAAAAGACTGAAAAAATATGGATAATAAGACAAAAACAGATACAGTATCGCAACAACCACGACCTCGCAACTTAGTGGCACGCCTTAAGACTGTAAGCACATCGCGCTGGGTGCGCTTTGGTGTTTTTACACTCATCTTTGTGTTGTTGACAATATGGATAGGTAGCGCATGGACATTGCTGGCATATCCGCTCTTTTTTGATATCTACCTTACACAATATATCCCTTGGGGTGGATGGCGTAATATCAAGAATCCTATCGTGCGTACTGTGTGCGAGTGGATAGATGCTATCGTATATGCACTTGTGTTGGTCTACTTTATCTTTATATTTGCCTTTCAAAACTTCCAGATACCCACCCCTTCACTCGAGAAATCGATGCTTGTGGGTGACTTCCTATTGGTAAGTAAGGTGAATTATGGCCCCCGCTTGCCACAGACACCTATCCACTTCCCTTTGGCACAACACACACTGCCTATTGTCAATACCAAGTCGTATTGCGATGCCTGGCAGTTGCCTTATAAGCGCCTTAAAGGCTTGGGTAGTGTCGAGCGCAACGATATTGTGGTGTTCAACTTCCCTACCGGCGATACGGTGTGCAGCAAGATGCCTAACCCCGACTACTATACCTTGGTGCATTACTTTGGGCGCGAGGCTGTGCATCGTGACAAAGCTCGTTTTGGCGACATTATCTATCGCCCCGTCGACCGTCGTGAGGCTTATGTAAAACGTTGTGTGGGTCTTCCTGGCGAGAATTTCGAGATACGCAATAATATTATCTATATCGACGGTGAGGCTATCGCGTCGCCTAAGCGTATGCAACTCAACTATTTTGTGAAGACAACAGGCAACAAGTTGAGCGAAAGAAATTTTGAGGAGTGGGGTATCAGCGTAGACGACCGCATGTATGTCAATAACTCGTCCAATGCACCTTATCTTTTTGCATCGTTGGGCATCACTCCCAACGATGCAGGTGGTTACAATCCTGTTTATCACTTCCCTCTCACCGAGGAGGCTCTTGCCAAGGTTAAAGCCTCAAGTTTTGTAGAGCAAGTAGTGGTAGAGCCTGGTGCGATGGGGGGCGAGGTGTTCCCTATGGATGGTATTCACCAC
This sequence comes from uncultured Barnesiella sp., assembly GCA_904502265.1. GTDB lineage: Bacteria > Bacteroidota > Bacteroidia > Bacteroidales > Barnesiellaceae_A > Barnesiella_A. The sequence goes on from CAJGDT010000063.1 coordinate 8,156, forward strand.
TGGACACGTGCCGATTTTGGTCCCCTGTGGATACCTGCCAAAGGCGAAACTCTACAGCTTACAGCCGAAAATTACACCCTCTATGAGCGTGCCATACGCACCTATGAGGGTAACAAGGTGGAGATGCGTAACGGTGTTATCTATATCAACGATGAACCCGCTACCGAATATACCTTTAAGATGGACTATTACATGATGCTGGGCGACAATCGTGACAACTCGGCCGATTCGCGCTATTGGGGATTTGTTCCCGAGGACCATGTGATAGGTAAACCAGTGTTGGTGCTTATCTCGTTGGATAAAGACAAAGGCTGGTTTGGTGGCAAATTCCGTTGGAACCGTTTCATGCGTAGTGCCGATTCATTGGTAGATTAATGCTGTTATGTCGCACCGTGGCTCGACAATTATAGGGAGTATAGTAGTAGTCGTAGTGGCTCTGCTACTTGCCGTGTTGTGCCGTATATTTGTGGTAGAGATGTACACGGTTGCTCCACAGCAAATGGAGAA
>CAJGDT010000064.1 GCA_904502265.1 uncultured Barnesiella sp.
ACTGACGTGACTCGTACTTACGTTCTTTATATATCTTCCGATATATCCCGTTCTGTACTTTATTGTCTCTCTTTTAATGTTCCAATGATCTCTTTCGTTGCGCCCGGGTCGTTTCCCGTTTGCGGATGCAAAGGTACTGCTTTTTTCATTACTACCAAATTATTTTCAATCTTTTTTTCAAGAAAATTTTAAAGAATTTTTATTTAGCCTTATTATCAGATAGTTATAACGCGAAAAATTTTCACCCCTTTTTGAACTTTTTCGCTCGATAGCATGTTTTATCCCCCAATTACCCTTAAAATTATTTTTAGAAAAGTGCAAAATTCTTCTCCCAGACCTCACTATTGAGATAACTCCTTCGCAACTTTATCGCAAAAATTACCGAAACTACCCCAAAACCCCTTCCTACCCTCTATATCTATTACTATATATATACATTATATAATATAGGAGGAGGAATAATATAAAAACAAAAAGAAAAATAGTGCACACATATAAAAAGTGAGACTGCGCCACCAATAAGCGACACAGTCTCACATAATATTTTACAAATAACTTTGGTTAGAAGGGAAGATCGTCGGTGTTAACGTCACCCATGGGGAACGGAGCCGAAAAGTTCATATTGGGCATAGGAGGAACATCTTCCATAACGGGCGCAGCCTCAGCTACTGCTTTATCGAGTTTCCAACCACGAATACTTGTGAACCAACGACCGTTGTACTCGCGACTTTCTATATCGAAGCTTAGTACTACTTCATCACCAATTTCAGCTCGGTATTGATCAGCTTTTTCACCAAAAAGGTCAAAGCATACTTTTTTGGGGTATTGGTCGAGTGTTTCCAATACATATTCTTGTTTTTTCCAGGGATTGCCTGCTTTTGACACGCCTTCTTGAAGGGGAAGAACGTGGATAATTCTACCTTTAATTTCCATATTATTCGTTTGTTTTAAGCAACGCAAAGGTAGGGAATTATTGCGAAGTACGCAACGCAGCAACGTCAAAAACATTGAGCTATAAGATAAAAAAAACGAGAATATACTCTGAAGGAATATATTCTCGCTTAGATCTTACAGCATTAAGGGTTATTCTTGAGCATTCTCTTCAAGCATCTTAACCGCCATGTCGTAAATTGTTGTATCGTCAAGGACTACAATACCACCATCGGGACCGGGCTCAATGTGTATGCCACTGTTTTTGCCAAACTCATAGTTTGTGCCACCAAAATAGTTACGTACAGTTTGAACTGTTACATTCAACTCGTCAGCGATACGGTGAATTGAGCCCTCAGGTAAGCTTGCTTTGATACGACGGAGCTCATTAAATGAAATAGTTTTGGTCATGGTATTTACTGTTTTTAATTGTGATTCTTAATTTCGCAATAAATTTAATACTACTTTGCGATAAAAGCAAATTTCGATGCGTGTTTTTTTGCAAAAATCTGAAATTATTTACCTCAACAAAATGACACTACAAGCAACACTACGAATAAAAATAGTATAAATAATGCAAAGAAACGAGCATAAATATCTATTTTATAAGGATTTTCAGATTGCGAAAGAAGCCCCTTATTAAACAATACCGAACGCGACTTACAATATAGCTTGTATATAGCCCAACCAATGCATGAACCAACCAATGCACCCACCAAGACATCACCGGGAAAATGCACACCCAAGTATATGCGAGAGTAGCTTGTGAGGAATGCCCATATTGCTATGGCTAATGAGAACCAACGATTACGGAAGAGTAAAGCTAAAAATACGGCAACACCAACCGAATTGGCTGCATGACTTGAAATGAAACCATACAATCCACTACGATAGCCATTGACGAGTATCACCGACAGGGAAGGGTCGTGCGAAGGGCGCAATCGCATAAACGTGGGTTTGAAAACTGACGAGGCAATTTGATCGCATAACAAAACGACAAGAGCAATTGAGAATAGCAAAAGAAGAGCCTCGGTCAACTTGCGCTTATGGAACATGATACTAAGCAACGGCAATACCATAAAGATATTGAGCGTGCGTGATGTTACCATCCAATAGAAGTTGTCTAACCAAGGATAGTGTATACTATTACACAATAAGAGTAGCTCTTTGTCGAGAGCTATAAGCCAGTCTAACATGTAGTATTAATATAATGTGTGAATTCCTAAAAAAGCTCATCAGATAATCTCAATGGCCGAGATGGGCATCCATCCGCGACTACCATCAGAGATTGCTATCTCTACCCACTCACCTACTTGCTCGCGCAAGAGCACTTTGGTACCTTCGTGGAGTATAAAGAGCTCTGTACCGCTCTCGGCAGGGGCACTTTTTACAGGTACTTCATGGGCAAAAACAATAGCCTCGCTGTGACTATTAACTCGGTTGTTTTGCGCAATAGCACTGGCTAACGCAATGGCCGATATAATGAGCATAGGTAGTGCGGTAAAGAAACCTATTTTCTTGAGTCGCATACGATCGACATCGGTAAAAAGGTATATAACCAAGCCTACAATAAAGAGCAGAAATGCAACAACGGCTATTATTGCCCATGTGTTTGAGTTAAACCAATCTCTTACACTCTCGGCCCAAACATTGATAAAGAATGTACCAGTAACCTCAATCTTATCGGTAATTTTGGTATTAGCCAGCTCAAGATTGTACTTGATATCGGGATTGCCAGGCGAGAGCAATAAAGCTCGCTCGTAATTGAGAATAGCGGGTGCATACTTACCCATCTTGTAGTAGGCATTACCTCTATTATAATACAACTCGGGCGATACACCTTGCGCAACCTCAATACTATCATAGAGAGCAACAGCATCGGCATATCGTTGAGCATTATATACGGCAGCAGCTCGCTCGGTAGGAGTTTGTGCCATCGAAGCAATTGTGGCAAAAAATGCTATGCAGAGAGTTATTATCTTGTTTTTCATGAGAATCTTATTTTTTCTTTGATTTTATGATATTCTCCATCTCGCCAATGGCATCAATAGTTTCTTGATAAAGTTGTTCCATAGCATCGTCGGCTTGCGAGGGCGCATAACGAGCAAACTCACAACGATCAAGAATTTGCGTAAATCGGATAATCAAAGTTTGATCGACACCGCATCGAGCCAATTCGGCTTGGACATTGTCACGAGAAAGTTCCGAAAGAGGCATATTGAGCTTGTCGCATAAATAACCCCAAACGGCACGAAGCACTTCCTCGTAGAACAGAGCTTCATTGTGAGCCTTAAGGAATATACCGGCTTGTTTGAGTCGACGCAAAGCCACTTTATTTGCCTTACGGTGACGATTGATTGCTATGTCGGCATTCTTTGCTGCATAGATACGCGATGCTATGGCATAAATAATTACTATCAAAACAGGTAATATATACCATAACCAATACGACCAACTATCGACATAGGCAGTACGAGTGTGGGCAAGATGTCCCAATGAACTCTTGATGTGACGGATGTCGGCATTGAGCAAGCGCACATCGTCTTGATTACTAAAGTTGCTCACAGCTGTTGCCTCGACATTATCGCCTTTGCTCACCTCAACAGTAAACTCGGGCGAGGCCATAGTCTTGTAGCTTTTGCTTTGTGTATCGAAATAAGCTATCTCGATAGAAGGTATTGTGAATGTGCCGGCATAACGAGGGATGATAGTATATTCAATAATGCGCTTACCCGATACGCCTCCGGCTCCCGAATGGATGTCGAGATTGACCTGCGGATCGTATGCCTCAAATTCCGAAGGGAACTCAACGAGGGGATTTTGCATGAGTTGCAAATTACCCTTACCACTGATGGTGAGTGTAAGTGTGAGCGCTTCATTAGCCTTAAGTGCATGTGTAGAAAGCTCTCCAGTAAGCTTAAAATCGCCTACTCCACCTGTAAAGTTATTTGGTTTGCCTTCGGGAAGAGGTTTAACATTAACAGTCACCGATGGTGTAATGATATTTTTGCTTACAACATCGTAGTATGCTTGACCAAAGAAATTGACTCCTTGCACCTCGTAAACATCAATTTCGCTACTACCACCATTGATTTTTATCTCGCCGGTTTGTTGGGGGAAGAGCAGGATGCGACGGAGTGTAGCAGTCTTATAGTTACGGTCGTTATATCGTTCGATATCCCATTGGTTTGAAGCAGGCACATCGAGTTCCTGCGCAGCAAAGCCCTCGAACGTAGGCAATGTAACTTTCGTAAAGTTGAGCTGAGGAGCAAGAGTATATACCTTGAGTGTGGCCAAGATGGCTTCTTGCTCATAAACTGTAGTGCGAGAGAGAAGTAATCGAGTAAATGTCTCGGAGTTGTTTCCTGACGATACAACGGCACTTTGTGTGCGCGAACGTTGTTCTCCCGCACCTTCTGCAGTTTGTTCATCAGCTTTCAAGATTGTGAGTGCAAGAGGCTTGGTACGATATGTTTCTCCATCGATGGTGAGCGTGGCAGGCTCAATCTCGTGCGTACCCTCATCGGTGGCACGGAGTGTTACAATGATAGAGCTGGAAACCTTGCGTGTAACATTACCATTGATAATATTTACGCTTGTACCTCTCGATGTACCACGATACAACTCGGCACATCCCTTGAATTGGGGTAATTGCACATTTCCTTTATCGGTACCGGTAACAACATATTCAAGTTGGAATTGTTGTCCTTGCACTACTTTATTACGGCCTTTCCACTCGAATGTTATCTCATCGGCAACTGCAAAAAGAGTAATCCAAAGGAGTGAATATAAAATAAACAGACGTTTCATCTTAAATACAATCTTTTACTAACTTAAAAATGCGAGCACAAAGTTACCATTCTTTTTCGACTTTTCGGCGATTTTGTTGCTGCATGAGGTGTTCTTGCACATGTTCTTGCGCATCACGTTCCTTTTGTTGCAAGGCATCAAGTATCTGTTGAGCATTCTCTTTAGTCATGCCACTTTGTTGTTGTTGCTGCTGCTGTGGCTTATCTTGCTGCTCTTTTTGCTCTTGAGGAGGCTGTTGTTGCTGTTGCTGTTCTTGTTGTTGTTGCTCTTGCTCCTGTTCTTGTTGGTCTTGTTGTTGCTCCTGCTGTTGTTCTTGCTGTTGGAGTAGTTTCTGAGCCAATCGCAAGTTGTAGCGAGTATCTACATCACCGGGATTGAGACGTAACGAGTTCTTATAGGCCTCAATAGCAGGAGCATATTGTTGTTGCTGCATCAGGATATTACCCATATTGTGATATGCTTGCGATTGCAATTGCTTATCGTCGGTCATGCCTGTGGCACCGTCGAAGCACTTGGCCGCCTCTTCAAATTTCTCCTGACGATAGAGTGAGTTGCCAAGGTTGTAGGATGCAGTAGCCGACTCGGGGTCCGAATTGACCGCACGGCGATAGTCGATTTCGCTTTCGAGATACTTCTCATTCTTATACTGCTTATTACCACTACGAACACTATTTCGCGACGATTTGGGGCTATATTTAGCAGGTTTCTCGGCAATGGGTTGTTCGGCATCCGAGGCATCAGCAGCTTGTTGTTCAACCAACTTTTCGGCTTGTGCCCTATGCTGATCGGTCAACGAGGTATTCTGAGCCTCAACATTCATGGCTACCATTACCACCCATGCAGCAAGTATATATTTGATATTATTCATACTCATCATAAGGAGTTACTTTTTCTTATTAAAAATGTGGATGCCGCTTATCCAACCATACTTACGCTCGAGCAAGAAGGCATCGACAAGTAACAATACAAGTGCTATCCATGCCAATCCGGGGAACTGTTCGTTATACTCCGAATATGTTTTGCGCTCAAACTCGGCCGATTTCATAGTACGCACCTCATTGGTAAGAGCTTGTAATGCACCGTTGGTATTATCGGCACGTACGTATATACCCTGTCCGGCCTTGGCAACCTCTTGCGCCATAGCCTCATTAAGTTTGGTAATCACAGTCTTACCTTCGGCGTCTTTCATAAAATTATTGGAACTACCCTTGATAGGTATAGGAGCACCCTTGGAAGAACCAATACCCACAACACTTACTTTTACGCCTTTTTCGGCAGCAGCACGAGCCGCCTCTACCGCATCATCTTCATGGTTTTCGCCATCGGTAATTACAATAATGGCTTGCTCTGCCGGACTCTCGGGCGAGAATGAATTCATGGCCACCTTGATTGCTTGACCAATAGCTGTTCCTTGCGTAGGAACCATATCAGTATCAATCGAGTTTAGGAACATCTTGGCCGATACGTAATCGGTTGTAATAGGGAGTTGCGTATAGGCGTCACCGGCAAAAACCACAAGACCAACCTTATCGTTTTCGAGGTCATCAACCAATTTCGACAACATCATCTTTGCTTTTTCGATGCGAGAAGGATTGATATCACGAGCCAACATCGAATTAGAAACGTCAAGTGCTACAACAATCTCAACGCCCTCAGTTTTGACTGTTTCAAGTTTGGTACCAAATTGCGGACGAGCCAAGATGAAAACAATAATAGCAAAAGCTAACGACTGTAATATCATCTTGACCAATGGACGCATACGAGAAACTTCGGGTGCTAACTCACGTAGAAATTCCACATTGCCAAAGAGCGCCAGATTGCGACGACGGCGACATCGAGCATATAAATAGAGAGCCCACATAAGAGGCACAAGAAGTAACAAATAGAGAAATAACGGTTGTGCAAAACGGAACATATCTTGTTATCCTTTACTTACATTATACAAATCAGGGAATGTTGCGCAACAAAGTGTATCGCAAGCCCATCTCTATAGCCAATAGCAACATGGCAAGCAGAGCCCAAGGCATATAAGCCTCTTCGCGACGCGAGAACTGTTGTACTGAGAGTTTGGTTTTCTCCATCTTATCAATTTCGGCAAAAACACTCTTGAGCACATTCTCGTCGGTGGCACGGAAGTACTCACCATCGCCAATAGAAGCTATACGACGCAACTTATCCTCGTCAATCTCTACGGGCATGCTTTGGTAACGAATACCATAGGGGGTCATTACCGGCGATTGAGCCATACCTTTGGTACCTACTCCAATGGTATAGATACGTATACCGAAGTTACGAGCAATCTCGGCTGCAGTTATAGGGTCTACCACACCTGCATTGTTGGTACCGTCGGTAAGGAGGATGATAGTCTTTGACTTGGCAGGACCATCTTTGATGCGGTTGACAGCCGTAGCCAATCCATCGCCCACAGCAGTACCATCAACGAGCATACCACACTCTACATCCTTAAGCAGGTTGAGCAATACGGCATGATCGGTAGTCATAGGACACATTGTGAAGCCCTCACCGGCAAAAATTACAAAACCGATGTTGTCATACTCACGACCGGCAATAAATTGTGCTGCTACATTCTTGGCCGCCTCTAATCGGTTGGGCGAAAAGTCACGCGACAACATACTACCCGATATATCGAGAGCAACAACTACATCGACACCTTCGGTCGACGACTTTTGCCAACTATCGGTAGTCATGGGACGGGCCAATACAACTATAACGCATGCAATAACCAAGAGTCGCAAGGCAAACACAACATGACGCAAGTAAGCCTTATAAGTACGAGGCAACTTGTCGAACGCCTCGGTTGACGAGACATTCATTGCAGCCTGAGCCTTCTTGTGCTTTATGATATACCACACTATTGCAGGGATGAGCAATAGCAATAGTAACAGACACCAAGGATTATCGAATATCATTTTCTACAAACTTTTTAATTGTTGGGAGTATACCCCATTTACTGTTTTTCTTCCTTCTTTACCTCACCATTCGGATCTTGTTCTTCAGGCAATTGCGGACGTGTAAGTTCGACAAACTCAAATGCCTGACGCATCACACGCTCGTTGTCATCGGGCATAGGTCGCATCTTGGCGAACTTCACAAAATCGGCCATAGAGAGTATCTCGTTGAGATATTTATTAACCTCTTTGGTGTCTTTATTACGACGTAAGGCATCTAATATTTGCGAAGATGTCATCTCCATGGCATTAATACCAAAGCGACTATCAATATATTCACGCAAGATATCGACCAAACGGGTATAATATTGTTTCTCCTGACCTTGTTGCCACAATTTCGACTCACGCAATGCTTGCAACTCCTGCATAGCCAACTCGTAGGGAAGTATGCGTTTGGCCGGAGGAAGTAGTTCTTCAACTTTGCGATTTTTGAAATACTTGATGGCATAATAAGCAGCTACAGCCAATAGTACCAATACCAAAATAAGTACTAAAAGCCACACAGGTATAAAATCCCAAAGGACAAATGGAGGCTCAGCAACATCTTTAATATCCTTAATGTCGGCAGCCGTTGCTTCTTCGGGTACATCGACAGGTACAATCTTGAGACTTAACGATTCGGTTGCAAAGGTATCTTCACCGAATACATACTTAAACGGAGGTATATAATATAAGCCCGAATCGAACGATGTAACCAACACCTCTTGCTTGATTTGCAAGCGATTGTTTTTAAGTCGAATTGTATCGGGATGCGAAAGGTCTACCACCTCAACCCCTTCGGTAAGCAAACCGGGGCACTCGATCTGTGGGGGTAATATCTGTGCATCATCGTCTTGCGTGAGCGAAAGGTGTATGAGCGTCTGCTCACCCATCCACAACACACTCGAATCCAT
>CAJGDT010000065.1 GCA_904502265.1 uncultured Barnesiella sp.
AGATTTTCGTTCTCGAGCAGTGCCAATTGTTCGCTGATATTGGGCAATACAAAGAATTCAGGGTCGGCGCTCTTGCCGGTCATGGCATCGATACCCTTATCAGTAAGGTCGATGCTATTGTTCTTCTCGTCGATTACGAAGTACAAGTCGTCGGTAATCTCGTGCATACGACGGTTGTTTTGCTCCATATAGATAGCCTCAGTATCGAGCATCAATGACTTGATACCGGGTTCGCTCAAATAGCGAATCAATGCGCTATTCTTGGGCAGACCCTTGAAACAACGGAACAACAATATAGCACCCTCTTCTTTGGTTTTCTTATCGTCCGAGGCAATTTTCTCCTTGGCCTCGGCAAGCATGCGAGTTACAAGGGCGCGTTGTGTTTTTACAAGTTCCTCTACCTTGGGGCAGAACTCCTCAAACATTTGGTCTTCGCCCTTGGGTGTAGGACCTGATATAATCAACGGAGTACGAGCATCGTCGATAAGTACCGAGTCGACCTCATCGACAATAGCATAGTTGTGAGGACGTTGCACGAGGTCTTGAGGATTGCCCGCCATGTTATCACGGAGGTAGTCGAAACCAAACTCGTTGTTTGTACCGAAGGTAATATCGGCCTCATAAGCCTTACGGCGAGCCTCAGAGTTGGGTTGGTGCTTGTCGATACAGTCTACCGACAATCCGTGGAACATATATAGGGGACCCATCCACTCCGAGTCACGTTTTGACAAGTAATCGTTGACAGTAACCACGTGAACACCATTGCGAGTCAAGGCATTGAGGAATACAGGCAAGGTAGCCACAAGGGTTTTACCCTCACCGGTAGCCATCTCGGCGATTTTACCTTTATGCAATACCACACCACCTATCAACTGTACGTCGTAGTGTACCATATTCCATGTCACCTCGTTACCACCAGCCATCCAGTGATTTTGATAGATAGCCTTATCGCCTTCGATGCGCACAAAGTCGTGAGTGGGAGCCAAGTCGCGGTCGAATTGAGTAGCAGTTACCACCACCTCTTCATTCTCGGCAAAGCGGCGCGATGTCTCTTTTACAACGGCAAACACCTCGGGAAGAGCCTCATCCAAACCCTCTTCGAGTTTCTTGATAACCTCCTTTTCAAGCTTATCCACCTCGTTCCACATGGGGATACGCTTGTCATAATCGGTATTCTCTATTTCGGCCTTGATAGTGGCAATGCGCTCACGATCAGCAGCTACACGGTTTTGCAGATTTTGCTTTACAACGTCGATACGAGCACGCAACTCGTCGTTCGATAATTTTTGAAGTTCGGGGAAAATAGCCTTAATCTTTTTGATATAAGGGTCTACCTCTTTAATGTCGCGTTGCGACTTGTTACCGAACAATTTTTTCAGTAAGTCATTAAGTCCCATATATGGTTATATTTATTTACAGTAAAAATGGTGCGAGAATTCATTCTCGACAAAAAACAGGTGCAAAAATAGTGATTTTTTTCGGCAGTGCCTAAAAAATAGGCAATTAGATGCGATGCGATTGCATTATAAATATTGCAACAAGATATAAGGTTATTTAAACTCAATCTTGAGCGCACGCGATGTACATCCATTCGGCGCACGAATACGCAAGACTCGCGACACCGTAGGTGCTATAGTGGTAACATCAATAGGAGTCTCTATTTTCTGCGCCTTGACATTGGGAGCCATGAGCATAAATGGTGCCGGCACAGCATTGTGACGTATATATTCACGTGTATTAGCTTGATTTTCATAGACAATCTCCCATCCGGGAACAAGTTCAATAAATATATCGCCCGAGTGTGTCGATGACAGACCACGACGTAGGCGGTCGGTATGTTCATTGGTACTGCGCAACAAAATGCGATGTTGAGTGTATACATCTTGTACACCATCCATCTCTATCAAGAGTTGAGCAGCCTTGTCTCGGACCTCCTCAAGTTCTATATTACAGTCCTTTATAAATTGTCGGTTGAGGTATATCTGATTATGACTATATCCTGACACCCATTCGCCATGACCATAAATAGCCATTAGATACATATTGAGCAACGATACCGCACGCTTGGGATAGAACTCGCCCGATTGTATTTTATAGAACGACGGTTCGCGGCCTTCGCCTGTAAAATAGCCTGTAGAGGTAATATAAATAACCGTTTTATCCAATCCCACCGTGCTATCTATAGCTTCAAAAAGACGTGTAAGATCGGCATCCAACCGCACATAAGCATCCTGTATTTCCAAAGCATACTTTTGCACCGTACCATGATTGTAAGGCGCAAGAGTATAACCTATTGTTATCATGTCAAGTTGGTCGCGTCGACCCAATAGAGCACTTGATAATATCTCTATCGAAACATCGGTTACCACATCATTGACCATAGGAGTGGTCTTGTATATAGAAAAGCGATTATACTCCTTGGGCGATATGGTGTGCGTAAATCGATAAGGCGGTACTTGATAGGGAATAGCCGTGTAAAGGTCGGAAGGATACATAGGCGACCACGATAGAGTAGCTATAGTATTTGACGGCGAGTGCTTGTAGTAAGGATGCAACACAAATGCCGGTGCATCACTATAATAGGAAGTTGTGGCCCAACGTCCGGTCTCATCGTCTATCCACAATGCGCTATTGGCAATATGTCCGGCCGATAGAATAGCCGTCGAAGCATCCGAGGCTATCGAATAGACGCGACCCAAACCATTTCCCACAATCTTCACCTCATCACTCAAGGTAGAAACGAGCAACGAACGGGCCGACAATTTGTCGGTTGTACCATTGCCTGTAACCTTTTCATCATAAAGTATGCTCTTATCCTTACGATTAAATTTATCGAAAACCTCTTCCGAAACCACGCCATTGTAAAAGGGTATCGTTCCGGTGTGTATTGCTGCAGTAGAAACTGCACGGTCGAGATAGGGAAAGTCATACAATACTTCATCGCATACAAGACCCTCTTGCATAATAAGTTTGAATCCCTTCTCGCTAAAAAGGTGTTGCAGTGCATATAGGTAGTCGCTACGCAATTGATCTATAGTTATACCTACAACCAAACGAGGCATATCTTCCTGCGATTGCGCACTCACAGGAGCGACTATCAACGATAGCAATATAGAGACGAGTACCTTATTCATCTTATAAAGTTTCTTTTACAGTAAAATACAAAGTTAAGTGAGCGTAGCGCCGAGACAGCCACAAGTGGTAAAACGGCATAATCTATACGTTGCACATCACACAACACCAATACGACAAAAAGCAATAGCAATATCATATTGAGAATATGGTACCACTTCACTATAGGCATAGCCTTGCGAATATAGGGCAACACTGCCGGCACTATAGCCAATGGAGTGAGCCACAAAGCATGTATATTGAACGATGTAGCAGGATGCTCAGAAAAAACAACAAGGAAGTATATAATCAATCCTGACAGGGTCATAACAGCACTCAAGATAGTATCGTACCACTTCGACAAGCGACCGGTTCGTATATCTCGCCAAGTAATAAACAATGTTATAGCAAGCAACAACAAGGCACATGCCATAGGGGTCAAATACCAGGGGGTAGGAGGCAAAACAGGATCCTCCTCCGAATGGAATAACTCGGTAGTAGCACATACCAAGGGACGCGCCTCAGAGGTGGATTCGCTTACAATAACCGCCTCATCACAGGCCTTCTGCAACAATAATGGTACAAACATGTGCTCGCGCCAAGTGGCAGTTTGGTCAAGTTCACCACCCAAAGCCATGTCTATACCAAAGGTAAGCCAAGGGTAATTGGCAGCATAATAACGTATCAACTCGCGGAAAGTATACAGCGTATCGCTATCGGTATATACAACACGCTCGCCCGCCACAGCCAAGGCATCCTCTACCTTATCACGCGGACGTGTGGCGCAATTATCAAACAAGAAATTATAACGATACACACGATTCTCGGCACGTGCATTGACACACAACATATCAAAGACAGTCTTACGCTCGGCATGCGTCAAGTTCAGTTCTTGCTCATACACCGTAGAACCACGCATCACATAGTCTGTCAAGAAATATTTAAAGTCGTACACCGCAAGAACATAATCGGTGTGTCCTTGGGTAAACTTAAAAACAAAATCGTCGGAGAACGAAAAAACTCCGTAGTTAAATACCATATCGAAGCCATCAACTCCGGCACGTTGCACACGCATAGCCGTGTGACCAAACAACTGATAGACCTCGGGGCCGGGGGCGCAAGTAATAAGCGACACTCGCAAGGTATCGGGCGATACGCTATCGCAAGGAGTTGGCACAGGAGATGCAGCACGCACACCCAACGCCAAAAACATCACTATAGTGATTATCCAAACACGGAACTTTTGCAACATACCTACTACTTGTAATAATTAGTATTAAAAATCGGCGATAAAGGTACGACAAATAACGCAAAATGAACGATTAATAGTGTGGCTTTTTGCGATTTTTATACAAAAAGAGGTCGAGACAAATCGAATTTTGTCTCAACCTCTTATGGCTTATATGTATAGCCGAGTGATACCGCTATCGGATATTTAAGTCGTATGTCGTATATACTCGGGATGTTCTACGATAAATGCCTTCACATCATTCATCATTTGCGTATAGTACAACCCCATTTTCTTAAACGACTTGGCATAGGTGGGGTGGTAACTATCAATAATCACCTTGCGAGTTGAAGGTGAATAATAGACCCATTCATCGGAAGAGAAGCATTGCAAATCGGGCAAATAATGCTGTTTTACAAAATCCTTTATTATGCCATGCCCCCCACAACATAGTATAATATCGGAATCATACAAGGCAACTTGTTCGCGAAGGAAATGGGCGTATCGCTCCATATGCGACTCTAAGTCGGCATCTTGTATCGTCGATACTCCTATCAACTTCTTGCAGTTGACACGCGCAATAGGGGCAGTCGCGTAGTGTTCACACAACACATCCCAGTCAGGGGTACTGTCATACGGAACAACCTCGCCACCCAGCATGGCATTGAGCAACGCATAAGACCACAAGGTAAGGTTGCGGTGAAATGGAGTAGTCGCAGCAAACACCTCGGTACCGGTGTGGTTTTTACGAGCAGTTTCTATGCGTATATCGTCCATTCCGCTCGCTCGAGTAGTATCTTTTGTCAATATCAGCAAGCGACATGATGCATTCTTCCACAACTCTGTTTCATTGCCCGGACGTCGTTCCCAACATCCGCCTTTCAATTCGTATGCACCGCGATATAGGAGGCCGTCACAGGCAAAGTCGGTATCGGGATTGATACCTTCAGCCAGCTTGTATGCCTGCATCCAACGAACAAAGAGCTCATCCTCTCTCTCCTTGAGAGTGAGTACCGAATCGCTCATTTACTTATCTTTATTTCTTGAAGACAATATTGCACCAGCGGCACAGCCTATCATTCCACCTACCAATACGACAGGAACTGTTACCGGGGCACTCACTGCGCCGGCTATCGCTGCTGCTGCACTACCACCTATCGTTGCACATGTACCTGCCACGGCAACTACCTTCTCTACATTCGAATTGTTCTTGCTCATAATCAATATTTTTTTCGTTTATACTTTTTGTTTCATCGTCGCCATTCATCATCCTTAAAAGAAATGCGACAGACTTCACCTTGAAATCTGTCGCAAAGGTATGGGGTAACACATGGAGTACAAACGACGTCTAATTATTTATCCGGAAAGAGCGTGTTAATAATAGACGTAATACAACGGAAAACCTCTTCGCTTCTCACATCTTCATATGTGAGTCTGGTACCGTCTACATTTATCTTATTATACTCGGCCTTGATATAGCTTATGTTGCGCATATCCTTCGACACAATAATGGGTGTAACATAAGCCCACTCTATTGTATCTTTGCTATTGCGCCGCTCTATATCAACGGCTATCTTCCTATAAAACAAGCTGTACAGTTGTGAGAAGTCGGTTATTGACCATTCAAGCATCCAGCACTTTTCATATATAGGCACCGAGGTGATTATACCATATTTCTCCATCAAATGAATAAACAACTTGAACTTTTCGCCGGCATTGTCACAGTATTTTTTCGAGGTTGTAAGTTTGTCAATTATTCTGTTATAGCAATCGATTGTATATCTCACTCTTACAGCACTGTCTTTGGGACGACCGCTTTTCGCCCTCTTCTCGACGGGTTCTTGCATTATTTGCTTGTAGTTTCCCTTTTCAAAGAACCATTGATACACGTTTCTTATAATCTTGGTGGCAAGGGCTGCTACCTCCTCAACATCTTCCTCTTCGCTCAATCGGAACCAAAAGGGCCAGTAGGTGCGATCGCTAACATTGTCGGTGGGAATTTCACGTTGCGAGAAGTCCAAGTCGACAAATGTATTATTGAGAGCCTCTATCACATACCGTCCGATGTGTTGCCACTCATCGTTACATACCTCTACTTGCGAGGCTATCCGGGTATATGTATTAAGCGTGCAACGACATCCAAAATATATACCATAGGCCAGATTATAGGGATCGAACTCTACTAAAAACTCATACTCTCTACCGCCTCGAGCCTTGAGCGACAAAGCGCCACCATCGTTGCGAAGCTTATACATAATAATCGGATCTACAACTTTGTCACGTACATGATTATCACAAACAAAGTCGGGATGATTATCTAGTACACTTATGCGTTCTATGTAGCGGTTGATGCAGGTTTTTACCAACTCGTTGGTTATTGCCTTTATCTCCTCTCTTACAGTTTTATTCGTTGCACTCATAACATAATACTTACGGCGTTCCTATCTACAAAGGTAGATTATTAGTCAAAACAATCAAAGCCATTGGTGGTATTTTCTATCTACTGAGTACCCTGAGTAAGCGATAAGAGGTAAAAAAGTAAGGAACATATTTTGTTCTCCTCTGGCATTTAGCTATCTTTGCCCAATACAATAATAAGACATTATGAAAACACGAATTTTATTATCAGCCATAGCATTAGTATGCTCAGCAATAGGCGCCCTTGGCCAAGTTATAAACCTCCCGGCTCCGGCATTGAGTGATACCGCCACATTAAAATACGCACTTGAAAATCGCCACTCTACTCGCGAATACAGTTCAACAAAACTCAACCGCCAGGAGATTGCCAATATCTTGTGGGCCGGATGGGGCTATAATCGTAACGACAAGCGCACAGCGCCCTCGGCAATCGACCGCCAAGAGATTACACTCTACGTGTGCACCAGCGAAGGAGTGTTTATGTATGATGCCGAGAACAACCGACTCGAGACTATTTCGAACAAGAATATTATGAAGATGTGTGGCAAGCAACCCTTTGTTGAGACTGCAGCTATCAATATTCTATATGTATGTGATAAGAGCCAAAGTGTAAGCGACGAGATGAGTGGTGTGTGCTGTGGTGCCATCTCTCAAAACATTGCTCTTTACTGTGCCACCAAAAACATCGGCAATGTTGTACGCGCCTCATTCGATGCCGATACACTGCGTCGTTTGCTCAAACTAACGGGCGATAATGTTGTCGTATTAGCTCAAAGCATTGGTTATCCTGCAAAGTAATATAAAATGACTCGACTGTTCATTGCTATTCTTGCGACACTGTCATTGCTACTATGTGTAGCATGCTCTTCTTCATCGAACCCAACACAATACCCCGATGATGAAGACATTCTCTATATTGAAACCGATAGTCTGATAGCCGAGAATACTGTCGAAATAGAATATATGAGTCGCCATCGTAAACTGTCGAAAGGCTATGGTCGCACATTCAACGACAAGAACGATGTACATCTTGCAATGGCTATGAAGTATGGTACCGAGCCTTTACAAAGTCTCGAAGATGCCCAAAGTCGTACATTTTCTGAATTGGCAAGAGTTGACAGTTGCCAATACTACTCAATCAAGCGACTGACTCACTCGGCCCCCTACCTCGTTCCCCGTTCCAAATGGATGCTCATGAATATCGGTAAGAACTTTCAAGACTCCTTGGCTTCACAATACGGTGTTGAGGGTTACCAGATCATTGTAACAAGCCTACTACGTACCGACGATAGCATTCGTCGTCTGCGCCGACGCAACAGCAATGCCAGCAAAAACTCAGCCCACCGTTTTGGTACAACTTTCGACATATCCTATATTCATTACAACCGCACCGATAGTGCGCGGTATATACCCGAATATCGCCTCAAAGAAACCCTTGCCGAAGTACTCTACGACCTACGTCGCGAGGGGCATTGCTACGTAAAGTATGAGGTTAAACAGAGTTGCTTCCATGTTACCGCATGGTAATACTCTACATAAAGACTAAATATGAAGAGATATATATATCATACTATCGCAATCGTTATTACAGCATGGTGCATGGGATGTAGCAACAAACCGTCATCGCATAACAATACATTTGTCGAGGAACCTATTGCTGTGGAGTATGCTCAAGGCTTTCGGATAGCTCAAGGCAATGGATACAGCCGTATAGACATCGTCAATCCCTGGGATACAACCGCACTATTGCGCACGTACC